>MWBQ01000196.1 GCA_002069605.1 Candidatus Atribacteria bacterium ADurb.Bin276 | reverse complement strand
GGGAAAATTACCTTCTTCATCAGGACATAATTCTACTCCATCGAAACGGTGTTTGGCTGCTAATTGAATAATGTCAGGAATTGAAAGGTTACTAGGAAATGCCCATTGATTAACTCCTTTTTTCATTTTTAATCCTCCTTATGAAGCAATGATAAGAGATATATTCATTATAGTTTTTTAAAATCAATATTTATTTACTCTTGTTTGATTGCTTATTATTTTAATAAATAGGTTAGATTCCTGGGTTAGTTACAGTATAGCTTCATAAGATAATGAAAACCCAAGATTCGACCTGCCATGGCAGGTCGCCACATTAATCGAGCGCAATAAATTGCGCCCCAACATTTTAAATTCTTTTGTAGGGGCTTGATTTGTCATGCCCGTAGATTTTCAGGATTGATTTTAATGCCATTTTACATCATTTGATGACAATGAAAATATATATATGCCAATCAATCTTCCCCTTTAGCAAAGGGGGTTAGGGGGATTTGAATTTTTTCCTGCTCCGTCATTGCGAGGAGACCAACCGATTTTTGGTTGGACGACGTGGCAATCTCTTCCACCCTCTCCGTCATGATAATAAATTATGGAATGATTTGAATTTTCATATGATCGGGGTCGTAATAAAAATCCTGTATTCCTTTTTCAAAATCTTCTAAAGGATAAGTTGAAGAAATAAGATTTTTAACCTGTATTTTTCCCGAGGCAAGGAGATTAATAGAATATTGCATAGTTTTTTTCACAGCGTAGGAGCCGATGACACGAATATCTCGACGAAAGATATCATAAGGTTCGACTTTCATCATAGCACCAATAGGGGCGACTCCAAACACTAAAAAGGTTCCATCAGGCTCAACAAATTGTAGCTCTCTTTCCATAACTCGGGGTGATCCAGTAGCATCGGCAACCAACTCAAACCCAAAGGGAGCAATCGCTTTTAACTTTTTTTCCCCATCTTCATTGTTGAGAATCACTTCAGATGCACCCATCTTTTTAGCAAAATCAAGTTTCTTTTGGCTAATGTCAACCATGACTACCTGGGAAGCACCATTCATTTTAAGTAGTGACATTAAAAGTAAACCAATTGCTCCAGCTCCAAAGATTAAAACTTTTTCTCCAGGTTTAATCCCACTTCTTCGAATTCCATAAACGACACAGGCCAGCGGTTCGGCAAGCGCCGCTTCAGAATAACTCAAGTGATCAGGAATTGAAAAGATCCCCTTTTCGGAAACGGCTACATATTCAGCAAAGGCTCCATTTTGAGTCACTCCTACCACATGGCTGTCTAAACAATGGTTATTTTTATTGATTTTACAAAAATAACATTTATCACAAAATATATTAGGATCAGCAGTAACCCGATCACCTGGTTGGAACTGAGTGACTTCTTCTCCGACCTCAACCACTTCTCCCGAAAACTCATGTCCAGCTATTAAAGGAAAGTCAGAGAAATATTCACCTTTAAGAATATGTATATCTGTGCCACAAATTCCAACAGCTTTCACTCGAATAAGGACTTCGTCTTTTTGAGGGACAGGTTTTTCAATATCGCAAATCACATATTTTTCTTTGGCTTCAAATAGGCAGGCTTTCATTTTTATTTCCTCCAGTTAATATTGATACTATGGGAAGAACTCCAAAAGGAATTAAAATAGCCAGTGATCCAATAAATGGGACAATGCTTGATTTAAATCCAAATGCCCAGGATAGGATTAAAGAAAATGCTAAACCAGTGATCATGCTGGCTAAAGCACCCTGGCGATTGGCTTTTTTCCAGAAAAGACCATAAACATAAGGCGCAGCGAAACTACCCGCAGTTGCTCCCCAAGAAATCGACATTAAATTTACTATAAAGGTTACTTCAGATATGGCAATGATCAAGGATAAAAATATAAATAAGATGCATAAAATCCTCATCACCGTCACATTGTCTTTTCCATATTTTTTGGGTAAAAGGTCAATGGTGATTGCTGAAGACGACACCAGAACTAATGATGATAGGGTTGACATTGATGCAGAAAAGACCAACAGAAGAAAGATAATAGAAAAAGCAGTGGGCATGTATTGGATTAACAAATTGGGCATAAGGAGATCGGGATTGGTTACTCCATTCAACGTTGGGAGCTCTTTGAAGAAGAGATGAGTTAACGCTCCGGAAAAATAAGCACTAAAGCTACAAACCAGAGCGAAAACGGTGGTTACAATAGTAGCAGTAAATATCACTTTTTGGTTTTTTATTGAATAAAACTTCTGAACCATTTGAGGTAGTCCCCAGGGACCAAAGCTGGTTAAAACCACTAAACCAAAAAGACCAATGAATCCCGGAGGGCCAACAACACTAACCAGTTTTGGATTAATGGCACTCATTTTGGCCACTACCTGACTCATACCACCGACTTCGGGTCGGGATAACAAATATAAAACCATGTAAATCGAACCAAAAAACATGATACCACCCTGGACCAAGGTGGTAATACTCACCGCGAAGTACCCACCCATAACTAGATAAACACCGGTGAGAATAGCCATGAGTAATAGAGCGTAAACATAGGGAATGCCCATAACCACATCAAACAAATAACTCAATCCCATATAAACAGAAGCAGAATAAGGAACCAATAAGATGAAAATAATAACCGCAGCAAGATATTTTAATGTTTTGCTTCTGTAGCGAGCTTCCAGAAATTCTGGCATAGTCCGAGCGTTGAGTTCCTCGGTTACAGAGCGAGTTTTTTTGGCTAAAACCAACCAGGCTAATAATGATCCGACTAGGGTATTTCCTGCAACAATCCATAGATCGGAAAGACCATAACCCCAACCAATCCGGCCGGCATAACCGATAAAAATTACTGCGCTAAAATAAGCACCCCCATAAGCAATTGCTGAAACCCAAGGACCAAGAGATCGATTAGCCAAAAAGAAATCACCGATGTTTTTCGTCCTTTTCAAACTAAAAAAACCAATTGCTACCATAACTATCATGTAAATTACCAGAGCTAAAATTTTCACTTGCGAATCCACTCCCTATTATTTATTATTATCTCATATGAATAACCAAAACATTGCTCAAGCTTTTGCTATTTTACAGGAAAGTAAAAAACAATGGCAAGATTCAACCTTGGAAAATTTGGGAAAAAACCCATTTTTCATTTTAGTAGGATGTATCTTAAGTTTACGAACCAAAGACCAAATAACCCGTCAAGTATCAGAGCGGTTGTTAAAAAGAATTCGGAGTCCGCAACAATTGATTGCTTATTCAGAAGATGAAATTGCTCGATTAATCTATCCCGTTGGTTTTTACCGTCGAAAAGCGAAGAATTTAATTGATATTTCAAAGATTCTTATTCATAAATATCAAAGCCAAGTTCCCTCCACATTGGAGGAACTATTGGAACTCCCTGGTGTTGGGCGTAAAACCGCCAATTTGGTTCTAACTATCGGGTTTGGTAAGCCTGGTATTTGTGTCGATACCCATGTTCATCGGATTGTGAATCGTTGGGGATACATAAAGACGAAAACACCCGAACAAACTGAAATGGCCCTTCGTGACATACTTCCTCAAGAATTCTGGATTCCCATCAATTCGTTGCTGGTTTTATTCGGACAAAATATTTGTCTTCCTCGACGACCTCATTGTGAGAATTGCCCTATTGAAGAATATTGTGATCAAGTTGGTATAGAAAAAAGTGAGGATAAAATTCATTGATAATCTACGCTATTCCCCTAATAACTGTAATTATCGTTAATATCTTATTCTACCTGATCTTTTTTCGAAAAAAGCCAATATCTTTCCAAAACTGGATTAATATCTTTCTCTTCCCTTTCATCTTGATGATTATCATACCCTACCATCAGGTTGAACGGTTCCTTCTTAATAGATTAGCAGGATTTCTCCCAGTTTTATCAATTAATACGATTTTAGTTTTGATTGAGCTCATTTTAATATCTGCCAGTGTGCTTTTTTTATTAAAAAAAATTAAAAAAAGTGGGGTTGAACTTTTCAGATATTTTTTATTCATTGGAGTCAGTTTAGGTTGCGGGCGTTTTTTCCGGAATGTTATTTTAGTATGGTATCATCCACTCAGTTCCTTTTTTGGATATAGCCAATTTTCTAATTTTATAACTGGTTTCTTTATAGCTCAGGAAATCCTTCAAATTCTCATCATTATTGTTAGCAGTGGCTTTTTAGGAATTGGTTTTATAAGACTGCAAAAGAATCAAAAATTTGCTGGTTTCCTATCGATTATTTTTGCTTTTTGCATTTTAGAAATTGACGCTTTAGTTCGAGTGCTTTTTCAATATGTACCATCCTTTGCCTTTTTCTCGGCAGTTTATGTGATTAGTATACTACCCCTTCTCTTTATTTTAGGAGGCGTATTTTTATGGATAGCGTATCGTCATCAAGAGAAAAAAGAATTAGAGATCAAAAAAGAAAGTTTGGAAAAAGTTTCGGGTTCATCTGGGTCATAATTTTTATATATTTATTCCAGCCAACTCTCGAAGCAATTGAAATCTTAAAATATTCAATTGCTTCGAGAGATATAATTTTGGGTGAGATGATTTATGAAATTGAAACCACCAATCAAGAAGTGCTTTTCCGTTCATTTTTTTCCACCAATCAAAACGAAAATCCCCAAAAAGACATAGAGCTGGTTATTAATCGGAAGAATTTATCTCCTATACTTTCCAAAAAGTGGTTGAAAATATCTGAAGGCGAAATCATAATTGAAGCTCAATATAACCAGGAAAGAGTGAATGTGATTTTAATATCCCCTTATGGTAGAAAAGAAGTATCTCTAAAAACTTCCTTTCCAATCTTCGATATGGAACAGGTATTTTTTCTCCCCGGTTTAGAAAATTCTGGCGAATTTCCCAATCGACAGTTTCCGGTTCTCATCCCGGCATCGGGTATGATTTGGACGGGAAAAATCGTTAAGATAGATGAAGATGAAAAGTCGGTTCAATTAAAATATACTTTAGCGGGAGAAATACTTTTTTTACAATATGAAAAAGCTGCTCCTTATCGACTTTTAACTATGAAAGCTCCCAATCGCGGATATGACTTAATTTTGAAGGAATAAATGAGAGAATAGAATAAGGAGGCGTGATTACTCATAGTTCGCGCCTCCTTGGAAAAACTAAGGTCTTATTATAGCATCAAGAGTTAAAGGAATAATTTGTGAAGCTGTAAAAGGTGCTCTAAATTTCCACCGGTATTCAGCTCCATAACTACTTCGAATCCAGACTTCATGATCAAAATCAAGGGCAACAAACGTACTAATCCTATCAAATGGTTTTAAGTATCCAATATGAATGCTGTCAACATATACTTCACCATAGACCAGTGGATCAGTAGAATCGAAGAATAATTTACCGATTCCAGTACTAACCCTTACACCAAAACCTAAAAAATCACAACCAGAAACAGTAATTAAAAAAACCAGAAGAAGTGCAATTAATATTACAATGAGTATACATTTTTTGGACATTCGGTTGGTGTCCTTTGTAATGTTTTAATTTTATTTAATTACAAATAAAAATATTGATTTAAGGTAGATAAAATACCTGTCCACTAAATTGTGGTGTAATGTAACGGCAGCAATAACTCCCCGTGCCAAAACTATAATCTACGACTTCAACGAAATAAGTTCTTCCAAAAGTGACAGTTCCCCCCAGACAAGATGTTCCGACCACATTAGCACCATCAATTATGCCCCAAGAGCTGTTGTCTACATAGAGATTTCCATATATCGAGGGACTATTGGTGCAAATCCTGATAGGTCCAGTTGAAGGAGTTATAGGGACATCGATAACCACTCCACACCCAGCGATTACCAATGTAACCATAACCGCTGTTATTAAAAACAATACTTTTACCTTTTTCATGGTTTTACCCCCTTGATTTATTTCATTGGTATCTTACCTTTTTAATTGCTTACCTGTCAATGAAAACAAACTTTTGATTTTCAATTTTTACAGTTCCTGTTGACGCCCGGATTAACCGATCCATAACTGCATGACCCAAACCACTTTGTTTCACTGGAATTGCAATGATAGCCCTATAATCCATTCTTTCCAATTTGCGGAGTTGATGAAATAGATTAGCGGCAATTTCTTTCACATCACCAGCTTGACTCAAAGGATAAATGGTGATGTCGTTTACCAATAAAGGCGCAGGAGTTAACAGAGCATAATCATCTCTATTAATTTTGACGAGTTCCTCAAGGTTTCCTTCGTATATGTATAAGGGAGTTTTTGGTGAATAGTGTTTTTTTGTGAGACCAGGTGATAATAACCTTAACATTTTCTTTTTGATATTGACCTTTCCTATGACTTTCTCGATATCTTCAATAGGTATTCCTCCTGGTCGAAGGAGTATGATTTCTTCTTCGGTTACAAAAACTACTGTTGACTCTACCCCAACCAGGGTTGGTCCTCCATCTAAGATGAAATCGACTGAATCTCCGAGGTCAGAAAGAACATCTTCCGCTCGGGTAGGACTTACGTGTCCAAAACGATTGGCACTGGGAGCAGCAATTGGACACTTGGAATATTGGATGAGTTGCAAGGCGATTGGATGGGAAGGCATCCGTACCGCAACAGTATCTAAACCAGAAGTTACAATGTCAGGAACCTTCTCTCTTTTAGGGAGCACGAGAGTCAAGGGACCAGGGCAAAAAGCCTCGATTAACTTTTCAGCTGTTGATGGTATGGTACTACACAATAATTTATAATCATCCTTCTCGGCGATATGCACGATGAGTGGGTCAAAACGTGGTCTTTTCTTAACTTCGAAAATTTTTACGATTGCCTTTTCAGAAAAAGCACATCCTCCAAGACCATAAACCGTTTCGGTTGGGAAAGCAACTAAACCGTTTTGGCGTATAGCTTCAGCAGCTTTGAGTAAGTTTTTTTTAGTAGTTTCAAGAATTTCAGTCAAAATAAAACCTCCATATATCATTCATATAAATTATAGAAGGAATCAATCAGAAGAACAAGGAAAGAGTGAGGAGTGAGAAAGAAGCATTAATATCGAAGAAGGAAAGATGATTTTTCTCAATTTCTATTCTTAGAATACCAATATTGGTGAAAAAAGAATAAACAAAAAGAAAAAGGCACACCCCCCTGAATCCCCCCTCAATGGGGGAATGAATTCAACAATTCCCCTCCTTGGAGGGGTGACGCTTCGCGGCGGGGAGGGTGCCTTTCAGTTTTTCCTGATTATTCTAAGAAAAATTTTAAAGAAAAGGATAAAGGATGAAATTCTCACGTCGCAATATACGCTCCTCTGAATGACGGAGTGGGTGGATGAGATTGCCACGTTGTACAACCCAAGAACGGTTAGTCTCCCCGCAATGACGGATTTGGAATGGGCATGATAAACCAAGCCCCTACAAAAAAAATATAAAATTGTAGGGGCACAATGTATTGTGCCCATTCTTTAATTAATGTAGCAACCTGCTATGGCATCTCGAATCTTTATTTTCATCCTCACCTGGTACCATCAATGAGGCTTAAGTATTTATCCTAAATTACCGATATCCACCTACAGCAAGATGCCGGATCAGGTCATCCCAATTGGTGTTATTGGCAAATTGAAGGTTTTGATACTTCTCTACATATTTAGTAAAGATAGGTAAATAAATACTTAATCCTTGAGCATTATTCAAGGTCCAGTAACTATTGTTTCCTTGGCTTCTATTGTATAAAATCGCATTGGAAACTTGATTTAATACCCGTTGGGCAGAATATTTTACTTGAGAACTCAGTACTTGAGGATGTCCTAATAATTTTAAAGCAAAATCATCTAAATCAATAAAATCAACATCTTCAAAACAGATGGTTTCTCGGGTAATAATATTCCGGTAGACCTCTTTAGAGGTACTATTATCATGTATTATCGCCATTGCTAAATTGTTGACCTCATGGGTAAGAGTGGATAGCAGAAGAGAATTTACCGCTGATAAAGTCAGAGTTGTTCCAAAAGGATAATGAGAAATATACGAATCAATCATAATCCGAGCTAAACTATCTGGACCCATGTTGGGAGAGGCGATTAAATTTTCAAGGAAATGTTGATAGTTAAATCCTTCTCCGGGGACATTGTCTTCCGATGCAACAAATATTTCGGTATGATTTCTTACTTCGTATGCCACTTCTAACATTCCCATTAAGCACGCATCCATAGCTAAAAGATCAAAATAGGCACCCGATTGGTTTAACGCATGCTCAACTTCGGGAATGGTCAAAGCATCATCGCCGGATGTTTCATCCCAACAAATATCCTTTTGCAGGGAACCAGGTCTTTTAAATCCGCCTCCATGATTCCATAGAATTAAAGAGTATTTCTGAGCAGGATAATTCTTGGTACAAAATTGGATAAAATCAACCAAGGTTTCACCGGTCCCCATATTAACTTCACCAATATCTTCAATAATTGGTGAATTAATATTTACTTGATCATAATCTTTGGTAATGTAGTATCTTCGAGCTCCGGCATATCCATAGGAATCGTATTGAACAATAATTTTTACTTTATCAGTTGAACCTACCAATTCCATGGAATTAATATTTTGAATAGCATAGGGATCAAGGTCATTATCACCATCGACATAAATCATGATGGTCCAAGCGGTTGAATAAGCACCCGGTGATGGTCGAGGAGTTGGGCTTTGGCTAGGGTTATCATTAGGGTATTTTGGTAGGCATGAAGTTAATGTGATTACAAAAATTAATAATAAAAAAATTATTACGACCTTATCAATTTTTTTGTTTTTCATTTATTTAGTTCCTATTCTAAGTTTTATTATAAAAATCACCATGGTTTGAGCCACGGTGATTTTTTAAAGAAACATCAAAAAAAAATTTTTTAATATTTATAAATTAGCTGTTTAGTTCCAAAAGTAATCAAATATTAATATAGATGTTTGAGGGGTTTGAATAATTCTCGGATCACTAACATAACCCCATTCATCTCTTAGTTCAACCGATACAACTCCACAAGGAACAGTTACTTGAACCATCCCATTATAATTGAGGTATTTGCCTGTAGATTTTCCATCAACCCAAACATACCCATAACAATCGAAACACTGGGAATAAATAGTAAGGCTACAAGTTTGTGGGGGGAACATAAGTTGGAGTTGGTGGTTGTGAGGGCGCACAACCAGCGACAATAACTAAAGAAATAATAGCAAAAGCAAAAAATATAGTAATTAAATTTCTTTTCATTTTACACCTCCTTGGCTTTGGATAATAAAATAGTATTTTATATTTTCTTTTTGGTAAACCTTTTGGACGAATATTATAAAAAATTTGCGAAAAAAATTCTTTATTATTAATATATCGGTCAAGATCTTCCTATCTTTAGATATAATGAATAGAATTAACTTCATTCAATTATAATAATTTTAGGAGGAAACATGAATCCAATTCAATCAATATTACTCGGACTAATACAAGGTTTAACCGAATTTCTTCCAGTATCTTCCTCAGCCCATCTCATTCTTCTCCGCCCTATTCTCGGCTTTGGGGATCCGGATTTATGGTTTGATGTCCTGCTCCACGGAGGCACTCTGTTTGCGGTTCTTTTATTTATGATTCCTCAATATCATCGCTTATGGAAAAAACCTTCGATAATTTGGTATGTAATTTTGGCCACCATACCTGCCGGTATTTTTGGAACGCTTTTTGAATTCAGCGTGGAAAATCAAGTCAGAAATAACTATGGATTGATAGCGGCAATTTTGATTGCAGTTGGATTAATTTTCTTTTTTATCAAAGAAAGAGGAAGTCGATATTTAGAAGAAATGAATTGGAATTCAGCTCTCTTAATAGGATTATCCCAGGCACTAGCTCTCATTCCCGGAGTTTCTCGCTCGGGAATTACTTTAATTACTGCCCTCCTCCTTGGTTTTCGCCGAGAAGATGCAGTGTTTTTTTCTTTTCTTCTTTCAATAACCACTATTGGAGGAGCTTTTGTCAAAGGATTAATGGAAGTTAAAACCGTAGGACAATTCTCTTGGATAACAATTTTACCCGGTTTTATTACAGCATTTGTCTCCGGTTTGATCGCTTGTTTTTTGTTGTTGAAAATTGTTCAAAATAAGGAATTGAAACCTTTCGGCTATTATCGAATAATATTTGGAGCATTATGCCTTGCTTATTTTTTAACTTAAACTAAAACATGACTTCTTCTATAAGAATTCGAATATTCTCTTTTAAAATTTCATCAATTCTTTTAAAAAGATCGTCAGAAAAACGATTTACTGGAAGCCAAATTTTTATTCTCTTATCCTCGCAGACTAAATTAATCTCTGCTGAAGAACCGGTTCCTTTTCCTACCGATTCGATAAGATAAGTGCTTAAGGATGGAAAAGGGAAAAAACAAAGTGTTAATAAATCTTCTAATTCATATTCCCAATAAACAAAAACTGTCTCATGGTATCGATAGGGAACCGGCTCGAGCTTTAATTTGATCATTATACCGCTCCATAAACAAAATAGATTCCGAACCCGATTAATAAGACTCCACAGACTGCAACAATATTTTGATACACTTTTTGCGAAAGGAATTTTCGTCCACGGTCAACAGCAAATGAAACCGAACTATACCAAACCAAATCAGCCAAAATGTGACCAATAAAAAATACCACTACTCCCCAGAGACGATATTTGGAAGTAGAAAGCATGAGTGCCATTCCAATGGTCGCCCACCACATTACCCAATAGGGATTGGAAAGACTAGTAATGATTCCATGTAATATAAGACTTTTATCCGGATCTTTCCCATCTTTTTTAAGATCGATTCTAACTTGTCGCAGGCTTCGAATCATATCAACTCCCAGATAGACTAAAACCCCACCTCCTACAATCCCAATTATCTTAAAAACTGTTTCATTTTGAAGTATAGAGCCAAGACCAAGAACTAATCCAATAACCAAAGCCAATTCTAATATTCCATGCCCTAAAACTGTAAGTGGACCAGCCTTAAAACCGGATCTTGAGCTTCCTGATAAAACCAGCGCAAACATGGGTCCAGGCATAAGGGCACCAGAAAAGCCAATCAAGAAAGCGCTACCGAAAATAGATATTAATCCTAAAGATCCGTCCACAACTCACCTCTTTTTACTTTGAGAATTGTCAGAATAATATTTTTGTTGAAGATACAAAATATTATTCTGAATCTTATTCAATTTCTCCTTTTAGGAGTTTTTCCTTAGACCAAGTAGCTGTTCCAATGACTCCAGCATCCATACCTAATTCGGTTTCTGTGAACTGAATAGTACTTACCGGAACCATGTGTAGGTTTTCTTTTAGGCTGTTGGCAATACTCTCAAATAAAAGACGGCCAGCTTGTGCTACTCCCCCACCGATAATAATCATTTCTGGGTTCACAACCACACAAGTCGAAGACAAGGCAACACCAATATAAAAACCGGATTGTTTGATAATATCTCTGGCTATTTCATCACCGGCCACTGCTGCATCGGCAATGATTTTTGGAGTTACTAAGTTAAGATCTCCATTTATCATATCCCGAATTATAGTATCATTCTGTTGAACCAAAGAACGAAGAGCTTGAGCAACGATGGAAGGACCTGAGGCATATGATTCTAAGCATCCCCGGTTTCCACATCCACATTTTATTCCGCCTGGCTCTACGATGATATGACCAAGTTCACCGGCACTCCCGTCTTTTCCAATGTATAAGTTACCATCGATAACCACTCCCCCACCAATCCCAGTTCCTATTGCCATGAGGATTAAACTTTTAACATTTTTTCCTGCTCCAAAACGCTTTTCAGCCAAGGTAATAGCTCGCACATCATTAATAACCGCAACCGGAAGAGAAAGCTTTTCTTCTAACCATTCTTTTATTGGAATATGTTTCCATTTATTAGGAAAGTTGGGTAAAAGCAGGCATATTCCACGATTCCAATCAATTAATCCAGGAATACCTATACCAAGTGAATAGACTTTGAATTCTTTGAGTTCCGCCTCTTTTTTTAAACGTTTTGCTTCAGCGGCAATATCTTCAACCACATTTTCCGCTGGTCGCATTGCCTGAGTCGGTATCATTGATCGATCAATGATTGATCCTCGGTCGTCTACAATGGCAATTTTGGTATTAGTTCCACCGAGATCAACACCGATATAGGCTTTTTTTATCATTTATAACCCTCCAAACTGAATAATCATTATATTGGCTATTTATTATTTAAATCATAAGGCTTAATAACAAGCTATTTTAGTTTATTTCTTAAATCCTGTAAATACAATGAAAAGTGAGTTGTGGGTAATAAATAAATAGTAAATATTAAAACCCCATCCTCGTTTTCTCACTTTTTTCTATTCTTAAAATACACGGGTATAATAAATCAATCCCCTACAAAAGAATTAAAAAAATGTAGGGGCGCAATTTATTGCGCCCGATTAATGTAGCGGCATGCCATGGCATGCCGAATCTTGGTTTTCATTGTCATCTAGCTCTATTTAAAAGCATGAATTTCTCTTATTATATCAAGAGCGGATTAATCGTTGTAATTTTTTGATTTCCACAGTTGACGAAGCCAGCTGCGGATCATTTTTTCATAACCTCGAGTTGAAGGTTGATAATAAACTCTTTTGATAAGTTCGCGTGGTAAAAACTCTTGTTCAACAAAAGCTCCAGGGAAATCATGAGCATATTTATACTCTTTCCCATAACCTGCGCTTTTCATCAATTGAGTAGGAGCATTCCTTAAATGGAGCGGAACCGGTAGAGAACCGTGTTCACGCACATCAGCTGTTGCTTGGTGCAAAGCTTTATAAGAAGCATTACTTTTAGGAGCACTGGCTATATAGAGAGTCGCTTGCGCCATCGACAACCTTCCTTCCGGTTCTCCAAGAAAATCGTAAGCTTGTTGAGCAGCTACGGCAACTTGCAGGGCTCGAGGGTCGGCATTTCCTATATCTTCTGATGCACAGGCAATTAATCGCCTAAAAATGGAATGAGGGTGCTCTCCAGCTTCCATCATCCGACACATCCAATAAACTGCTCCATCCGGATCACTTCCTCGCAGACTTTTGTGAAACGCTGATAGCATATTGTAATGTTCTTCGCCACTTTTATCGTAAAGAAATGATTGTTTTTGAAGAATATCGCCTACCATTGAAATCGTTATTGGTAAATTTTGTTTTTGTGATATGCTGACGACAATCTCGATCAGGTTGAGTGCTTGTCGGGCATCCCCATCAGCTAATTCTGCAATACTTTCCAGAACACCATCTTCTACTTTTAAATGCGGGATATTTAAACCTTTCTCACTTTCAATGGCTGTTTTCAATAATTTAACTAATTCTAAATTTGATATTTTTTTAAAAACAATAACTTGAGTTCGAGACAATAGTGGTCCAATTACCTCGAAAGAAGGATTTTCAGTGGTTGAACCAATGAGGACAACAACTCCAGATTCGACATAAGGCAATAAAACACTTTGCTGGCCTTTGTGGAAGCGATGAATTTCATCGATAAAAAAAACCGTTTTTTTTGAATCAGCCAAGTTTTTTTCTGCGATACGAACTGATTCTTTGATGTCTTTTACCCCAGAAGCAACCGCACTAATTGATAGCATCTGATAACCACATTGTTTAGTAATCAGAAGAGCTGTCGATGTTTTTCCCGACCCTGGTGGCCCCCAAAAAATCATTGATGGGAGCGTACCGGTTTTGATGATTCGATTTAAAATGCCCTTCTCTTCGGTAAGATGTGGTTGTCCGACCACATCTTCCAATTTTTGTGGACGCATCCGAAAAGCAAGGGGTTGTAGATTAGGTTGGGGAAAATAAAAAAAGTTTTCTTTTGGTTGACTCACAACTTCCCTCTTATAGATGGAGAAGGTTTTTTAATTTAACTTGAAATATCATTATCATCTGAAAACACAAATTCTTCCCCGGTAGAATTATGTAATAACGAATTACTGGCAGGGAGCGAAGTAAAAGTACCTAACGCCGCATCAATCTCAATAATCCAATCAAAGGTTTCGTCGGAGAGTATTCCTAACTTGTCTCCTAAAACTATTTCCATAGTTTGTAAGAACGAGTAGTTGCGATAAATAGTATTCATGTCTTCGATCGAAATCTCATTTAATTGAGAAAGATAATGCTTAATTTCTTCTTGAACAGCGTATTCTTCAACGGTTAAGCAGATTTTTTGTGGGCAATCAATAATCAGTTGTTCAATGATTTCTGCTTTAAGGTCTTCGGTTTTTTTGATCAATACTTTTATATCACTTAGAATTTCTTTGATAGTTTCAAAATATTCCTGCATTCAGATCATATTCCTTTTATTAATTTATTTTTTAATGAAATAAATATAAAACTGAAAACCTCACCACCAAATCTAAAGCAATTTATATAACCAAAAAGCTCTTCTCTTATTTCTTACTCAGAGTCATTATTTTATCCACTTCTTCCGGAAATGGAGCACCTTCCATTGGACCTTTTCTGGTTACTGCCAATGCTCCAACAGCGTTTGCAAAACGTGCACTTTCTTTTAATGAACGCTTATGAATAAGACTAACCAGAAATCCTGCGTCAAAGCAATCCCCTGCCCCTGTCGGGTCAATTTCTTCTACTTCAAAGGCGGGAACATCGTATTTAGTTCCTTGTGAATAAACCGTACTTCCTTTTGACCCTTTTTTGAGAACAACAATCTCAGCTCCTTTTTCTAAAAGTGCTAAAGCCGCCGCTTCGGGGTCTTTATTGCCGGTGAGCATAGTTGCTTCTTCACCTGAGGGGAAAATAATCGAGGCGCTTTCAATGATTGGTTGGCAAAGGGCTCTTACCTTATCAACCCCTAATATTTCCGGTCGGATATTGGGATCAAAACTGATTTTCACGCCATTCTTTTTGGCGGTTTCAATAGCAGAGTAAATGGTTTCTTTCCAAGCCTGGTTAATTGAAACCGCTGAACCATTAATGTGAAGAAACCGAGCACCTTTAAAATACGAACTGACAATCCGGCTTTTTTCAATAACACCACTCGCCGCGTTACGGATATGATATAAAAATTTTCTTGATCCATCAGAAAAGTAGGCAACAAAGGCTACTCCAGTTGTAGCATCGGGTTTGCTTTGAAAATAAGTCAAGTCAACTCCATCAAAACGGAGACGATCTTGAATTACTTTTCCAAAATCATCATTACCGACAGTACCGATAAAACCTACTTTCCCTCCTAAACGTGCAGCACAATCAGCAAATATTGCTGGAGCTCCACTGGGATAAGGACCGATAAAAACTTCAGGTTTGTCTAAACCAGCTCCAATTTTTTCCCTCATAATCTCTACTAATGCTTCTCCCATAGATATTATTTCAGGCATTTTAACTTTCCACCTCGAAATTAATGGTTTTTATGATGATTTAAATTTCTTTTGGCAATATATCATAAAGAATTAAATTGGGAAAGTAATTAGAAAAGCTTATTAATTTTTGTTTTTAGAAATTGATTATTATATATTTAAACGGTTTTGAACAGAACAAGAATTCGTATCCTGATATTATATTTCCCTTTGGTCCTTTTGAAAAAAAATAAAGATTAAACTTTAGAAAAGGTCTGGTAATTGCTCTTTTTGTAATGACAACTAAAAAGTCCTTCTCACTTGTAGAAATGGTGAAGTGGAAAATGATGTTTTAACTCAATAGGACTTACTTACCACCATCATGATTTTTACAATAAATTGCTGATAGTTTCAACTGTATATTCAATATCTTGTTCGTTAACCACTCGGGAGGTTACCATGCGAATTAAGGTTGGTTTTGCTAAAGTCACCAAGATTCCTTTTTCTTTTAATTTCTCAAGAAAAAGTTTGCCAGAAATACTAGTTTGAGTGATATCGACTAAAATGAAATTGGTCTGTACTTGATTGAAATCGATTTTTACTCCTGGTAGACGAGCAATCCCTTGTGCTAACCGAATTGCATTTTGATGGTCTTCATAGAGAAGTTGAATATTTTCTTTTTGAAGCGCCACAATACCACAGGCGGCCAGCCAACCAGTTTGACGCATACCTCCACCTAGCATTTTTCGATATTTTTTAGCTTTTTCAATAAAATCATGTTGACCAACAAGTATCGATCCGACCGGAGCACCAAGACCTTTGGACAAGGAAACCATAACCGAATCGGAATAATAGGTTAATTCACTTACTTCTTTGTTTAAAGCAACTGCTGCATTGAAAATTCGAGCTCCGTCGCAATGAACAGGTATCCCCTTCTTTTGGGCAAAAGTATATATGGCTGCAATTTTTTCTAATGGTGGAATAATTCCTCCGTATCGGTAATGGGTAATTTCAGTACAAATAAGGCTGGTAGGTGGGTAATGAATATCATCAGCTCGAATTGCTGATTCGATAGCTGAAACATCGGGAACACCAGAATGATCTTCAATACCCCTAAACATCAATCCCCCTACCATTGCTCCACCACCGGTTTCTGATAGTCGAATATGAGCATTCTCTTCGCAAATCAATTCATCACCTCGGTTGGTATGGGAAAGAAGTGCAACTAAGTTTCCCATTGTTCCACTTGGGACAAATATTGAGGCTTCTTTTCCAAGGATTTCAGCCGCAAGTTTTTCTAACTGGACTTGGTTGGGGTCTTCACCATATACCGAATCACCCAAGGTGGCTTTAAAAGCTGTATCGACCATAGCAGTCGTTGGGAGGGTTATTGTGTCTCGTCTCAAATCGACAATTTTCATTTTACACCTCAATCCTACTTATTAGCGAGTGATATGAATAGGAATCTGAATATTAAATAGTATAAAATAACTTATTTCTCTGGACAGAGATTGATTCTGCTTAAGGATGAGCACTTCCTTGTTCAAGCAATATAATATAGCAGGATGGTAAGTCTTTTTGGTAAACCTTCTTTCATTCTCGAAGAAAAGCTGTAAATATCTCTTGAAACATTTCTTTTTTATCTTCGGTAATAATTTTACCTTCTTTACTCTCATCCATACAATATCCCCAAATACTTGATGTTAAAACTCTCATGAAATCCTTTCCAGGAATAATGTATCCATTAACTGTAACAATATCACCAATTTTATTTCCAAAATTATCACGAAATATTTGAAACTTATCCATTACCTTCTTGAATCGTTCCAGGGTATTGTGGTGGTGAAGAAAATCATATCCTGCCCGTTGAAATACCGTCATTAATTCGCGCTCTTCCATAATAAAATTAAACAAATTTTCGATAATAGCAGCTACTCTTTCTTTTTGGTTTTTTGTGTGAGGAACATCTTTCACCTTTTCCATTGCCTGAAGAATTACCTGCTCGATAAGACCCACCATTAAATCCAACTTACTGCTAAAATAATAGTAGATAGTCGACTTTTTAACTCCTGAACTATTTGATATTTCCTCTAAAGTTGCTTCAAAATAACTCTTTTCAGCAAAAATCTTTTTTGCTGCTTCTAAAATTTTTTGTTTTTTATCAATCAAATATATCACCTAAAATTTATTTATTTTTTTTGGAAATCATTCGAATGGATAGAACAAATCGTGCTGTCCTCAAAATACTGGATTAAATGAAAAGTGATGAAACAAAAAGATAAAGAATAAATTCAACAATTCCCCTCCACGGAGGGGAATTGTTAATCGTCATTCTAAGGAGCGTTCTTTGCGACGTGAGAATCTCTCAATATCAATCTTTATCTTTTTCTTTAAAAACATTT
>MWBQ01000195.1 GCA_002069605.1 Candidatus Atribacteria bacterium ADurb.Bin276 | reverse complement strand
AGTTGTTCAAAAAGAACCTAATTTGCTTATCAAAAGACTTGAACAATTACAAAATGACTATCTCAAGCTTTCCGAGGAAAATCGGAGTAAATATTTCTATCAAATTCGGAACCAATATAATACTCAGAGAAAATCCTTAGATTATATGTACTGCAATCAGGATTGGATAGAAAGAGCATCCTGGCTCATCTTCCTTAATAAAACCTGTTATAACGGTCTTTTCCGTTTGAATAAGAAAGGTGACTTTAATGTCCCTTTTGGTCGCTACAAAAATCCAGCGATATGTGATAAAAAAACAATAATTGAAGCAAGTTATGCTCTTCAAGATACAGAAATTATTTGTGGAGACTTTTCTCTTTCTACTCAATTTATTCAAAAAAGAACCTTAGTGTATCTTGATCCTCCTTATCGACCAATTAATTCAACTTCCAGTTTTACATCCTATTCTAAGGAAGGTTTTTCTGAAAACGACCAGAAGCGATTAGCTCAGTTTTTTCGAGAAATGGATGAGCGTGGAGCCTTCCTCATTCAAAGCAATTCCGACCCAAAAAACGAAGACCCGGAAGATATTTTTTTTGATGAACTTTATAAAGGATATGTCATAGAAAGAGTTCCCGCAAAGAGATTTATTAACTGTAATGCAAATCGACGTGGAGAAATCAATGAATTAATTATTCGCAACTATGGAGAAAAAGTAGGATGAATTTATATCTCTATCAGAGCTTCTTCAGCAATAAATCCTTCGATGATTTGTAATGCAAATCGACGTGGAGAAATCAATGAATTAATTATTCGCAACTATGGAGAAAAAGTAGGATGAATTTATCTCTCTATCAGAATTTCTTCAGCAATAAATCCTTCGATGATTTAGTGGATTATTTTCATGATACTCTTGTGGATACTAACCGAGGATACCAATTTTTTGTTAACTGGGAAAAGATTAAACAAAATATAGAAAAGTATAGAATTGAGTTAAATCTTTTAAATTCTCTCGTTCATTGTCCTAATTTTAATTTGACTCTCCATAAATTGGTAACTGGTTACCCGGAAGTACTCCCTGTTATTCCATTGCTGCTTGCTATACGTGATATGAAGATAAAAGTCATTAAAGACTTTACCGATGCTGACTCTGATACAGTTATACATGATTTTCAAAAACGATCTCTATCAAACCAAGAAATTGAAGAACTGATAATTTTTTTTGAAAGAACTGGACTCACAGACTTTTTTCAAAACACGAGTTGTCAAAATATTCAAGATTATGTGACTGGAGTAGAGGTAGGCTTAGATACCCATGCTCGTAAGAATCGAAGCGGAGAAGCAATGGAACTTGTTGTAGGTCCTATTATCCAGGAAATAGTAAAACGAAGAAACTTACTCTTTCAGATTGAAAATCAAAAATACTTCAGATATCTTGTAGATCATTATGATCTTGAGATTTCAACTTCACTTCTTAATCGGAAAGCTGATTTCGCTCTAGTCGGGGATAAGAATAAAATTGTCAATATTGAAGTTAACTTCTTTTCCGGAAAAGGTTCAAAACCTCAAGAAATTGTTGACTCATATATTAATCGGCAGAATGAATTACTTGAAAACGGTTTTTATTTTATTTGGATAACCGATGGCTTTGGCTGGAAAGGTCAAAAAAATCAAATCCGAAAGGGATTAGAATTGATAGATTATCCACTCAATTTACATTTTGCAAGAAAGGGGCTTTTAGAGAAAATCCTATGTCAGATATTACAAGTTTCCAATTAGAAAACACTACGGTTTGGTCTGTTCCAGAAAGAGGTACTTGGTATACTCATAATCCAAGCTTTCGGGGTAATTTTGCTCCACAAATAGCTCGTAATATTATCCTACGTTATTCTCAAGAAGGAGATACAGTTCTTGACCCTATGGTTGGTGGAGGAACAACTCTTATTGAAACTAAAACCTTACATCGCCGAGGAATTGGCAGAGATATTAATCCAGATGCTATTCGTATTACCACTGATAATTTACAATTTGAATATACGAATTCTTTACCACAAATAGTTAATTTAGGAGATGTTCGAAGTTTAAATGGAATCAATGATGATAGTATTGACCTAATTCTCACTCACCCACCGTACCTTAACATCATTAAGTATTCTGAAGGGAAAATACCGAAAGATCTTTCTAACATTAGTAGTGTTGATAAATTTTGCCAAGAATTAGAACAAGGTATTAAAGAATTCTATAGAGTATTAAAAGAAAACGCTTATTGCGCCATACTAATTGGGGATACCAGGAAAGCCCAGCACTATATCCCTCTTTCTTATTATGTGCTGGAATTATTCTTGAAAAATGGCTTTGTCCTAAAAGAAGATATAATCAAGGTACAACACAATTGTAAATCAACACCCTATTGGAAAAGAAAAGTTGGAGAATATAATTTCCTTATGATAATGCATGAACATATGTTTGTATTTCGTAAACCAACAAAAGGAGAGGATTTAAAAAGAATTCGATATAGTATGAAATGGAACAATAGGTGAAGTGAAAATCTTGGGGTCAGGTCTTGATTCTTGAATTCATAAAGCTTTTAGTTGAGGAATTTAATTACCGGGAAATTGGAAAAAGCCGCTCCCTCTTTCTTTTCACCAGAACTCAAAAAAGAACGAATAACAATATCCTTGGTTCAATGGTAGTAAACTTCAATCTCACCAATAAACCATTGTATGCTCGGGTTGTCTTTATCCGCTATATTATACTGGCAGTTTTCTCCCGGAGGAACTCCGATCCCAGGACAATTGGATAGCTTTTCAATATTATTATGATGTGATTTAGGATATGACACTCATGGAAGCTCTGGCTTTTCTCCTTGAGCTTCTCAAATCAACAATGAAACAGGTTTTAGTCCTTTCAGAAAAAAAAGTAAAAGAGTTACTTGCTTATTTTGTGAAAATCTTTCAGCACGGTTGAAAGGAAAAGTGATACTATTAAATTGCAATAGGTGAGTAATATAAATAATATACAATAGTATTGACAACTTGGTTAGTTAAGTTTATTATCTATATATATTAAAAAAATACGAGGAAACGTGTTATATGCATTATCTAAAACAATCACAAAGAGACGTTAAAAAAAATAATTTAAACCTAATTCTGAATACCATTATCAAACATGAACCACTATCAAGAGCCGACATCGTTAGGATTACCAAAATATCTAAGCCTACGGTTTCAAACCTTATAGATTATTTACTTCAAAGAGAAATTATTAATGAAATTGGAATTGGCGAATCAAAAGGAGGAAGAAAACCAATTCTAATCAGCTTTAATAATTTAAGGAAATATATTGTTGCGACCGATTTAGGAAGAGAAGACTGTACGGTTGCCATTTCAGACTTAAAAGGAAATATCCTCGATAAAGCGAACGAAAAATTTAAAAAACAAGATCGATTAAACGATAAACTTGAAATCGCCAAAGATCTTATTCATTTATTGATAAATAACTTAAAAATCGAACCGAGCCTCATTTTTAAAATATCATGCATTGCACCAGGAGTTTATACCGAGCGAGGAAAAGAACTGAAATGGTCCCCAGTAAATACCCAAAACGAAGGAGCAGATATAAAGAACTATTTTGAATCTGAATATCATGTTCCTGTGATCATAAACCACTCGACCAAGCTTTCTTTGCTTGGAGAAAAAGTAGCAGGAAAAGCGAAAGAGTATAAAAACGTATTGTACATCGATTTTGCATATGGCTTAGGATGTTCGTTTATGATTGATGGCAATATTTATTTTGGAATGAACAACTCAGCTGGAGAATTTGGCTATTTTTATTCAAGTCTTCAAGAATTTATGAATAATACAGTAAAGCCGTATGAATTTGGATGTTTAGAAAAAAGAATTTCTGGATATGCATTACAAAATAAAGGTCTGGAAAAAGTTAAAGAAAACCCTCAATCAAGAATCCTTGAATTAGTACAAGGTGACCAGGACAAAATTACCGGCCGAACCGTTTTTCAAGCAGCAATGGAAGGTGATCAGGAAGCAACCGAGATTTTGAAAAGCTCTTTCCGTTATTTTAATATGGCTTTAGCGAATATAATTAATCTACTTACACCAGAAATAGTTATTTTTGGTGGAGGATTTTCTAATGCTGGTAAATATCTACTTGATCTTATTAATGGAGAAATTAAAGACAGAGTTCTACATATGCCAAAGCTTGAAATATCAGAACTGAAAAAGGATGCGAGTATTGTAGGCGCTATACATTATTTATTAAATAATACTGATCTTTTAGAAGAGATTTGATAAAAGGAGTCTTTACAAGAAGTAACTAAAGTCCAGTCCTTGATTCTTGAATTTTTTAAAGAAGGATAACAATGAAGAACGATGAAAGACTGGGGGAGTGAAACCGAACTAAAACAGCTTTTACAATAAATAAATAAGGATTTTGGACGGGTTGATTATTTAGATTAAAAATTATAATCTCATCATCAAGTAAATCAAATTTGAATAGTGGTAAATCTTCGTCTGGATGTATAGATCTACAATAATATATTCTCCTCTTTTCCTCCCCCATATTAAATCATATCCTTTTTGTTATCAACATAACCCGATTGGATTCCAACAATATGAAATCGTTAGGAGAGATGCCGGGTACAATTGATGGATAGACAATGGAGCAAACCCCATTGGGGCAGACACACCGGTCTGCCCCTACAGGAATATGAATGAAAAAATAAAAAATAAATAATTCAATGGATTTGAATCGTAGGAGAGAACCGATGTGTTCGCCTATTTTTATTTAGAATGAGAGTTGATTTTAATCGAATGCAGGATAATATATTTACAAAAAATTTAAAATAAAAGGATTATGTTATCATTTAAATTAAGATTCTGGAATTACTATAGAAATGAGGGTTGAATTATTAAGAAAAAAGAGAAAACCCAGTGCATGCAGATTGGTTCGATTGAAATCGAAGTAGTATCAAAAGATATAAAAAATATGCATCTGAGAATTCTTCCTCCTGATGGCAGGGTGAAAATCTCCGCTCCCTACCGAATGAACCTGGAGACCATCCGCAAATTTGCTCTTGAGAAGTTATACTGGATTGAAAAACACCGAGCGAAATTCCTTCAACAAAAACCAGTGAGACACTATGAATATATCAATGGTGAAAGCCATTATCTTGCTGGTCGTAGTTATCGGCTGCGGGTTGTTGACTATGCTGGACATCCCAAGGTGATAATCCGTGATCAAATATTTATCGATCTTTTGGTAGCAAAAGATGATGATCGGGAGAAGCGGAAAAAGGTCATAAATGATTGGTACCGAGAGCAATTAAAGTTAAGGGTTCCAGAACTCATAAAAAAATGGGAGAAAATCATCGGAGTTGAGGCGAAAGAATGGCGAATCAAACAGATGAAAACCCGGTGGGGATCTTGTTCCATTAAGCCTCGACGGATTTGGTTGAATCTGGAACTGGCTAAAAAATCAGACTACTGTCTGGAATATGTGATTGTTCATGAACTGGTTCATCTTTTGGAACCAAGGCACAACAGCCGTTTTAAGGCGTATATGGATGGTTTTATGCCTCGGTGGAAAAGCTATAAAAAGGAGCTGAATCAGGGAAATGAAGCTCTTCTTTCTTGATGGAAGCGCAATGGATGAGATTGCCACGTCACTTCGTTCCTCGCAATGACGGATTTAGATTCCTTCTCCCTTGATGGGAGAAGG
>MWBQ01000194.1 GCA_002069605.1 Candidatus Atribacteria bacterium ADurb.Bin276 | reverse complement strand
CGGGTAACCGGTTTCCCAGATAGATGGTTGCCGTTCTCTTTTGAGAATACAAAATTCGGCTTATCGATCTTCCCTAAAAAAAAGAGGGATTAAGTTATCAAAAAGATAACTTAATCCCTCTTTTTTTAAAAGTTGCCAATTAATAGTTATCTTTTTCGCAATATCGAATGCATAGCAATAGATACGATGACAATTAAACCGTATATCAGCTGGGTCCAGAATCCGGTCATACCAATAGCAATGATTCCTGCTTCTAAGCATCCTAAAATAATTGCACCGATAAAGGTACCAAAGACAGTCCCCACTCCTCCATCAACTGGTGTCCCACCTAAATATACAGCAGCTATAGTTTTTAATAGATATCCCTGACCAAGAGTCGGCCAGTAATAGGTTACTTCAAGACTAGCAAGAATACCTGCAAAAGCAGCAAATAAGCCCATTTGGGTAAAAACAATCATTTTTATCCAGTCAACGTTAACCCCCATTACTCGGGCACTCTCCGGATTATCTCCGGTAAAGTAAACATGGGCACCGAAACGATGGCGATTTAAAAAAAACCAAATAAAGAAAGCTATGATCACCGTCCAGATCATCTGAGCGGGAACTAAGCCTCCTAATCTTCCAACTAATAATTTATAGATAAAACTGGTTTTGGTCGGAACCAATGTTTTCCCCAAACCACCACTAACTACCGCAGTAGCTCCCGCCCAAAAAAACTGAGTACCAATGGTGGTTATCATGGACGGAAGCTTGAGCTTGACAATCAATAAGCCATTCATCAACCCGGCACCCAACCCAAAAACCAAAGCCAAAAGTAATCCGATACCCGGACTTCCGGTTCGATGGTAGATCACAGTAAATGCCCAACCGGCAAAACCCATGATCGAAGGAAATGAAAGGTCCATCTCACCAGAGATGACTACCAGAGTTAAAGACAAGGCCATAATGGCAAAGAAGGGGATGGTTGACATAAAAGAATAATAAATATTATAGGATAAAAAAGTTTGGGGGCTTCCTATGGTAAAAAGGATAAAAATCCCAAACAAAACGATGATTACGCTGATTTGAGATTTATTTTCTCTTAGTAATGCCGATCTCATAATCTCCTCCGTACATCCTCAAAAAATGGTACCATTAGATTTTTCAAGTCCCAAACCAATTCTATTTTAAGAGAATCTTCACCTCTGGTTTTTAAGATCAACTTTAAGGCATTTTTGATTGCATTTCATCCTGGAGTTGATCACAAGCAACAGTTGAAGTTCCATTTTCATTTAATTTCCCCGTTCGAGCCACCAAATAAAGTCGGTTAACCAGCTCTTCTAAAGATATTTCATCCTTTCGAAATTGCCCAACAACACTACCTCGGTCAAGGACTACAATGCGGTCGGCAACCGGATAGACATGATAGATATTATGGGTAATAAAAATACATGATTTACCCTTCTTTTTAATGTCATCAACAAAACCAAGTACTTTTTGAGTTTCGGACAAAGAAAGTCCGGTGGTTGGCTCATCAAGGATAATAAGATCAGCTTCAAAGTGAAGAGCCCGTGCTATGGCCACTCCCTGCTTTTCTCCACCTGACATTGTTCTAACCACTGCATCAGTAGTTAATGCCGAAGAGGTAAAACCCATATATTCTTTCATAATCCTCTCAGTTTTTTCTTTCTCTCTTTTTACATCGATAAATCCCCAGCGGGAGGTTATTTCTCTTCCCATAAAAATATTTCTCCAAAGACTATGCTCTTCACTTAAAGCACGTTCCTGAAAAACGGTTTCAATACCAATATCACGAGCTTTCGCCACACTAAAATTGACCAGTTTTTCTCCCTTCCAATAGAGATCACCGGAGTCCGGTTGATGGACTCCGGTGATAATCTTGATCAAGGTGGATTTCCCGGCACCATTATCACCTAATAAACCAACGACTTCATTGGTATTAATCTCCAGGTTAATCCCCTTCAGGACCTCAACATGGCCAAACGATTTTTTGATATTACATAATTTGACCAAAGATTCTTGAGTAGTCACTAATTATCGAATCCCTTCTTCAGCCAGCTTCGCTACAGCTTCAACATTGCCTGCATCAATAAATCCGGAACCGGTATCGATATGAAGTCCGGAAAAACCATATTTTTTGGTTAAACAAATTTGGAGTATGGGCAGATATCCTTGGAGATAAGGTTGCTGATCGAGTATCAAATCACAGAAACCGTTTCGTATCGCTTCAACAGTAGCTGCTGTCAAGTCAAACCCAATCCCAATAACATCATCAGGACCCTTGCCAGCTCCCTTCAAATAGGTTTCTAAAGTAGCGGTGAGTCCACCATGATCAGTTACGATAATTTTGCAATCGGGGTGAGAAGAGAGATAACCGCTTACTATTGGAGTCCCCAGCGGGGCATCAGCGTTCACTTCGGGAGAAATCTCGATATAATCAACAACTAATTTGGCTTCTTCAAATGCATCGATTACTCCTTTGGTCCTCAGGCCACGAGTTTCCTGGGAAAGCAATCCCCAAACCATAGCCCGATCCCCTTCCTTAAGACCAAACTTTTCAACAGCTTTTTGACCTAAGGAATATCCAGAAGCATAGAGTTCCTGACCTACATATCCAAAACCTTTATCTTTATATTTCCCCTCTGCTATCGGCAGGGCAGTATTTTGTGAAGTAACGATAATACCAGCGGCGATGGCCTCATCAATAAGCGGATCAAGAGCATCATCACCAGGATGCCCCATTATTGCTATCCCATCAGGTTTCGCAGCTATGGCATCTTTGAACTGCGCGACCATCCGGTCAGGCTGCCACTGGGAAAACACATATTCAACCGTACAGCCAAAGTCCTCTTCAGCTGCTTTTGCACCTCGATATACCACTGAAGCAAAGGGATCTCCTTCTGATCCACCCGGGAAAAACCGAATCCGTATTTCTTCAAAATGTTTCCCCTGGGCTGATACTGCGCCAACCAAGGTTAAGACTAAAGACAAAACCACCATAAGAACTAAAATTTTCTTCATGCTTAAACCTCCTTAATGGTTTAGAAAATATCCTTTTAAATTCCCCTTCTTAAATACTTTTTATTAACTTGGCCTCCCTTCCAGTGTTATTTTTTCATTTATAAACTTATTCTACCCCAATAAGTATAATTTTTTCAACATATATCAGTAAACAGCTGGAAGTATAATAAAGTCAATACTCATTTTACTCTTGATGAGTTATTTGTTCCTGTTTTATGGGTTTGACATCCAAGCTGCTTGATAATACCAGATGAAAAAAATACCCATCTAAAACCGTCAAAGCTAAGAGTACAACCTTTTTATGTTTGGATAACGTGGGAATTACATCCACCCACTCCGTCATTCTGAGGAGTCTGGTGTTTTTGCCGGACGAAGTGGGAATTTCATCCACCCAGTCTGTCATTCTGAGGAGCGTATTGTGCGACGTGAGAATCTCATATTTTAAATATTTTTGAAGAATAAAAAAACCTAAAAGATGAGATCCTCACGCGGGAAAGCACCGCTCAGGATGACACCTTCGGTTTCAGATGAGATCCTCACGCGGGAAAGCACCGCTCAGGATGACACCTTCGGTGTCAGATGAGATCCTCCACGGCTTCTGAATACAAAGCTTCAGGATGACGCATCACTATAATCCTGAGCCCCTTAATGGGAGAAGGTCATCCTCTTCGCTCACTCTACTTTGATCGGATAATAGCCTTGGGTTTGAACTGTTTCCAAGAAGGTTAAAAAGTTCTCAATCGGAGTATCGAGCTGAATATGATGAGTTGGAGAAAGAATTAAACCTCCTCCTGGAGCGACGTTTTGAATCCGAGAAAGAGTTTCTTGTCGAACATCTTCGACTGATCCAAAAGGAAGTGTATACTGTTCATCGATAGTTCCCCAAAAAGCTAAGTTTTTACCATATCTCTTTTTGAGATAGACTGGATCCATAGCTGCGGGTTGAATTGGATTGAGAACATCAATCCCAATTTCAATTAATTCATCGATAATCGGATATATATTACCATCGCTATGATATGCAATTTTCAGGTTGGGATTAATAGCTTTCAGTTCCTGGCAAAATGCGGCCATTCGTGGTTTGAGATATTGCCTCCACATCTCAGGAGATATCATCATCCCTTTCTGCGTTCCTACATCATCACCAATCCAAACACCATCGGCTCCCATTTTCGCTAAGTTACTAGCAGCAGCAAGATGATAACGAAAGGGAATGTCAAGGATGCGGTTGGCTTTTTCTTCATCATAAACCATATCCATTAATAAACGGTTTAAACCTCGAAGATACCATGCCCCCTCAAATATCGTACAAACTGTTACTCCAAGGATGTAATAATCCTTCCCATACTGCTCAAGAATTTTACTAAAAGGGGCGTAAAGATCTTTCCGATTTGGATCTGGAGGCTGGTAATTATTGATTCGATCTTCATCGGCAAGAGGATTTTCAGCTATTTCGGTATACCGACCAATCCCAAACCTGGTTTTGTACTCGGCTTGTTTCCATTTGATTCCCCAATCACAGGTATATTCATCTTCATTGGATGCATAATAGGAATTGGCAATTCCTACTGAATATTGAATGATATCAAGATCAAAATACTTTTCTAAATCGTGGATTTCTCCTCCATGCGGATTGATTAGGTGCATAGGTAAATTCAGGTGTTTTCTTAATCGTTCAACAAATTCAGGAACAAAGCTGGCAGTAACGGGAACCCGATCTGGTTCTTGATGTAATAATGCTATTTTAACTCTTTCTTTGCTATTCAAAAATGAACACCCACCCTCTATTAAATTTCTGAAATTTTTTCTCAATAGATGCTAATACTTATTATAGGATATTTTCTCATATATCCGGAAACATTAAAATGTTATTAAAGATTCTTGTCTATCCTGAAAATTCAGAAATTTTTGAAAAAAGAATAAGCAAAAGAGATAAAGGCACACCCCCCTAACCCCCCTCAATGGGGGAATGAATTCAACAATTCCCCTCCTTGGAGGGGAGGCACTTTGCAGCGGTGAGGGTGCCTTTCAGTTTTTCCTGATTATTCTAAGAAAAATTTTAAAGAAAAGGATAAAGGATGAGATTCTCACGTCGCATAAGACGCTCCTCGCAATCAGGCTGTGTCACAATCCCTTTTGTACACCAAGAATAATTTGAAAGTGGAGGACACAGTACATTTATCTTCAGTTTTTGGTTATTTATTCCCAATATTACTGTAAAATATTAGCA
>MWBQ01000193.1 GCA_002069605.1 Candidatus Atribacteria bacterium ADurb.Bin276 | reverse complement strand
AAAGGTCTCCGTTTTGCCATCCGTGAAGGTGGTCGTACCGTCGGAGCCGGAGTAGTAACCGATATTATCGGGTAAATCAGGAGGATATTATGGTACAAGAACCTATTACCTTTGAATGTACCGATTGCCGGAGGCGTAACTATCAGGGCATGAAGAACAAAAAAAACAAAAGTGCCCGTTTAGAATTTAAAAAATACTGCCCTCATTGTAGAAAACACACCATACATAAAGAAATGAAGTAGATAAAAAAATTGCAGGTCCGTAGCTCTAACGGCAGAGCACCGGTCTCCAAAACCGGGGGCTGCAGGTTCAAATCCTGCCGGGCCTGCCATTTTTTTCTTTATGATTCAATGATCCTGGATTGTTGACACTAAAAAGGAAAAAAGATAAAATGTTGCAGCGTTTGAATGCGTTTTTTATAGGGAGAATGGTATAAGTTAGCTACCATTTTCTTTTTTATTGTTGTGGTAATTGTTCATCAAAAGTATCCCCAAAAACTCAAAAGGGAAAGGGAAGAGTGTGCTGTGAATTTTTTCGTTAAGTTATTCAATAGATTGAAGAATTATTTTAAAGATGCCTGGAGTGAGTTAAAAAAGGTTACCTGGCCAAGCCGAAAAGAACTAATATCCAGTACTCTTACAGTTTTAGCAGTAGTAGTTGTTTTTGCGGTTTTTTTAGGAGTAATTGATTTAATCCTAACCGCTCTAATTGGTTTATATATTAAGTAATTACCGGAGGTCATCATCTCACCATTATGGATAAACTATGGTATGTTGTTCACACCTTAGCTGGCAGCGAGCACAAAGTTAAAGCGAATTTGGAAAGAAGAATTGCCTCTATGGGGATGCAAGATCAAATTTTTCGAGTGGTTGTTCCAATGGAGGAGACCATTGAGGTAAAGAGGGGGAAAAAGAGATTTACCAAGAAGAAAGTATTTCCCGGTTATGTAATGGTAGAAATGATGATGAATGACCGTTCTTGGTATGTAGTGCGAAATACACCTGGAGTAACGGGTTTTGTTGGTTCGGGGCTTCGACCGGAACCACTGAGCGAAGGAGAAGTCAAAGTCATTCTTCGACAAACCGGAGTTGAAAAAGGAAAGCCACGTCTTGATATCGAAAAAGGAGAGACGGTAAAAGTCATAGCCGGGCCTTTTTTAAATTATACCGGTGTGGTAGAAAGTGTTGATCATGAAAAGGGTAAGATAACCGTTCTCTTATCAATATTTGGTCGTGAGACTCCAGTAGAGCTTGAATTTTCCGATATTGAAAAATTGTAAAGAGGTGGAATAGACATGGCAAAAAAAGTGGTAGCTGTTGTAAAGCTCCAGATTCCTGGGGGTATGGCCACTCCTGCCCCTCCGGTTGGACCTGCGCTTGGACAGCATGGTGTGAATATTATGGAATTTTGTAAAGCCTTTAATGCTCGGACAGAAAAAGACCGGGGGATTTTAACACCGGTAGAAATAACTGTATATGGTGATCGTTCATTTACTTTCGTAACAAAAACCCCTCCGGCTTCTTTCTTGATTCTTCAAGCTTTGGGTATTGAAAAGGGCTCTGGGGAACCAAACAAGGTCAAAGTTGGAAAATTAACTCGTTCTAAGGTACGAGAAATAGCCCAGAAGAAAATGCCTGATTTAAATGCGAATTCAATCGAAGCAGCCATGAATATAATTGAAGGAACCGCAAGAAGCTTGGGTGTTGAGGTCGTAGAGGGTTAGGGAGAGTGAGGTGAGAAGTATGCCAACTAAAAGTCGACGTTTTGAAGAATTAAAAAATAAATTGGAACCAGGTAAGATTTATACTGTTGATGAAGCATTTCAAATGGTTAAAGAGTTAGCAAATGCGAAATTTGATGAAACCATTGAAGTTGCCGTTAAGCTGGGAATCGATCCAAAACAATCAGACCAGCAAATTCGTGGTACGGTTTCCTTGCCCCATGGGATAGGAAAGCAAGTCCGGGTTTTGGTTTTTGCTCTGGGGGAAAAAGCCAGTGAGGCACAAGCTGCTGGTGCTGATTATGTTGGTGGAGAAGATTTAGTAGAGAAAATCCAATCGGGTTGGTTTGATTTTGAATCAGCTATTGCCACTCCAGATATGATGAGAGTAGTAGGTCGATTAGGAAAAATATTGGGACCAAAAGGGTTAATGCCCAATGCCAAGGTAGGAACCGTAACCTTTGATCTAGCTCAAGCGGTTAAGGAAATAAAAGCCGGTCGATTGGAAATACGAAATGACCGTTATGGAAATATTCATCTTCCAATCGGGAAAGCTTCTTTTGATATAAGTAAATTACAAGATAATTTCTTTGCACTATTAGAAACAATAGTTCGAATGAAACCTTCAGCAGCTAAGGGTCGTTATGTAAGAAATATTGCTATTTCTTCAACCATGAGCCCTGGGCTCAAGTTGGATGTGAACAACACTTTAGCAAGAATGGAGAAAAGGGTCGCTTAAAATAAACCGAAATTGAATATAATTATGCCCATGAACCGGGGGCGGTCGCTTAAATATCCTGGGGAGGCTTTATTGATATGAAGCTCTCGTATTTATGGGAGCTTTTTTATTTCGGAAGAAAGGAGGTTGTTATTTTTGGATAAGATAAAAAAGAACCAGATAATTGAAGACATTTTACAAAAACTCCAAAAAAGTCAAGCAGTTTATGCTTTTAATTATCGTGGGATTAATGTTATGAATGTTGAAGCCATCCGAAAAGCTTTACGAGATAGTCAAGGAGAGATGAAAGTTGTTAAAAATACCCTTGCTCATATTGCTTTTCAAAAGGCCGACATTCCCTTTGATGAAAGTATTTTGACTGACCAAAATGCGCTGGCTTTTTCTTATCAGGATATAGTTTTAACGGCCAAGACACTAACGGATTTTGCCAAAAAAGTGCCTCAGCTTGAAATTAAAGGGGTATGGCTCAACCAACAACAATATGGACCGGAACAAGTGAAAAACCTGGCAAGTTTACCAACCCGAGAGGTTTTGGTCGCTCAGGTAGTAGGTGGAATCGCTGCACCGCTTAGCGGGTTAGTTGGTGCTCTAAGCGGAGTTTTGCGAAATATGGTATGGGTTCTTAAATCAATAGAAGAAAAAAAGGTAAGCAATCAATAAGGGAGGTACCTATAAATGACCAAGGAAGAAATTATTGACGTTATTGCGAATATGACTGTTCTGGAATTAGCAGATTTGGTAAAGGCCTTAGAGGAAAAATTTGGAGTCTCAGCAGCTATGCCAGTTGCTGCAGCAGCTGCTCCAAATGCCGGAGCAGCCGCACCGGTTGAAGAGGAAAAAACTGAATTCACAGTCGTTCTCAAGAGTGCTGGAGCTGAAAAATTAAAAGTTATCAAAGAAGTTCGAGCCATTACTAGTTTAGGCTTGAAAGAAGCCAAAGACTTGGTTGACGGAGCTCCAAAACCAGTGAAGGAAGCTATTCCAAAGAAGGAAGCCGAAGAGATTAAAGCCAAACTGGAAGCTGTCGGTGCTGAGGTTGAATTAACCTAGTGATTGAATTTCCGATGTGAAGGGACCCAAATGAAAGGGTCCCTTTTTCTTTTTTATCCAAAAATATCATAATCAGAAAAGAGTAAATCAATGAGGAATTCCGAAAACTACATCCCAACATCATCTTCTCACCCTGAAGAGAAATCCGAACCCTTGGTTAAAAATCCTTATATTTCTCTTCTTATGGTTTCCCTGATTTGGGGAATAAATTTTAGTATTGTGAAACAGGGGGTTATGATCATTGGTCCTCTTTCTTTTTCCTTAATTCGGTTTACCGTGAGTAGTTTGATTATGATAATTTTATTATGGCGCATTGAAGGGAACCCTTTTATCAAAAAGAAAGATATCTGGTATTTTATCTTTTTAGGTGCTTTGGGTTTTGGAATCTATCAACCACTATGGAGTTATGGTCTTCGATTAACTTTAGCATCCCATTCGGCTATTCTGCTCTCAATATCTCCAATTGTAGTTGTTCTTATTGCTTATTTTAAAAAAGAAGAAAATGTCGAATGGTATAATTTTTTGGGAATTGGTATTGGATTTTTAGGTGTTACCTTCCTGATTAGTCAAGGAAAACCAAGTTCATTTTCTCCCCATATACTATTAGGAGATATTCTTACTCTTTTGGCAGCTATTTGTTGGGGTCTTTATTCCTATTTTGGGAAGCATATGCTACGTAAATATTCACCATTGAAAACCAGCTGTTGGAGTATCATATTTGGAACTTTTATTATGTTTCCCATCTCATATTTTGAAATTATTGATCTCGATCTTTCTGATATGACTCTACCGGTTTATTTGTCGATGGGGTATGCCATATTTTTATCAGCTATATTAGGTTATATAATTTGGATGAATGGGATTAAGAAAATCGGCGCCTCCCGGACTTCAGCTTTTCAATATGTTACGCAGATATTTGGAGTGATAGGAGCTTGGCTTTTTTTTAAGGAGCCTTTTGGTTATCGATTTTTAATTGGAATGGTTTTAGTTACTTTTGGAGTCTGGCTCACCCAAAGAAAACCAAGACCGCTATTTAATGTTACTAACCCTTTAGTTAAGGAATAAAACCAATAAACCAAGGTATTCGTGAATAATTTGTGCAAAAGCCGAAAATGCTTGCAGAGATGGGAGGAAATCAGAAAGAACAATTGGGGTTCGATCGTAAGGAGGATGAGCACTTACCGGGATAATGCTGGCATCAGGAAGGAAAGATTGAAAGCTTATCATTGCTCGTTTCAAATGAATTTCTGAAGTAACTAAATAAAAAGAATTCCAATGATTATTCAGCAAAATCTGAGAACAATACTCAGCGTTTTCCTTGGTATTTCTTGATTTTGATTCGGTGATGATATTATCTTGAGGAACTCCCCACTGTTTAAGGATGTCAGCCATGATATCAGCTTCTGAAGGCCCTGATTTGACCCATACTTGACCGCCGCTCACCAGAAGAGGAATTTTTTCTTTTTGCCAGAGAGTATACCCTTGATGTAATCTCAGAAAAGAATAAGGACCGGGTAGAAATCGATTCTGATAGGTATCCAAATAAGTACCCCCACCAAGAACAATAATAACCTGTGGTTGGTCTGTTGATGTATATTGAGGTGTTACGTTAGACGAGGGCAAGAGAAAGCGTACGCCAATACCAGTGGAAAAAAAATAAATTATGACTGCCAAGGTAATCCATTTCAAAGATTCTTTCTCCTTTTTTCTTGCCAATAAACCAAAAAACAAAGCAATGGCTATAAATACTCCTGGAGGTTCAATAAAAGAAGTCAATACTTTTTGGAGAAAAAATCCCATGTCTCTTTTACCAGTTTGCTTCCTGTGATATGCTAACTATAGCAAATTTTAGGAAGGATTCCAATGAGAAGGTTGAGAGTTGAGATGATAATAGTTTTTTGGTTGGTTTTATTTTTATCGCTACCAACCATCGCAAAATCTTATTATCATCCCTCAATTTCTCAAACCTTTAACTTTCTTGAAAATGGCGATGTTGAAGTTACTGATATTCGATATTTTACTTTTTCTGGCTCATTTAGTTGGGCTCAATTGGATTTGCTTCTTCGCGGGGTTGATGATATCCAGTTTCAAGGAGTTTGGGACGTAGATACCGGAAGTCCACTCCGTTATGAGGTCAATAAGCAATCGAATTCAAAAACGATTAAATGGTATTATCAAGCTGATAACCAAACCCTGGGATTTAGAATCCAATATCTTCTCAAAAATCCAATCCATCGATATCAAGATGTAGCTGAATTTTATTGGAAAATTATTGAAGATGATCATGCCTCGATTGAAATACTCGATGTTATTCTTCAAATTCCTCAATCCAGTCCAGACCTTTTTAAACTTTTTGTTCACACTCAAGCTCAACCAGGGGAGATGAATTTTTCTCCCGACCATCGGAGAGTTGATTTTATAATTGAAGATGTACCTGCCAACACCTTTGTTGAAGCCCGTCTTTTAGTTAGTCCTCAGGTTTTTTCGGGAGTGCATTTACAAAATATTCCACGATATGAATCAATCCTCGATGAAGAAAAAGAAGCTGCCACCAAAGAATTAGAGGGTGATAAGCCCTCCTGGCAAGCCAATCGCTGGATAGGAATCGGTTTGTTTTTATTGTATATCTCTATTGGAATTCTTTATATCATCTTATTTTTTGTATTCTATATAAAATATGGGCGTGAACCAAAAATCGATTATGAACGTCAGTATGAACAAGAGCCTCCCCGAGATATTCCTCCCGCCTTTTTGGGAGTCATTATGAACCAAAAAGCCCTAAATCGAAATGATATAGGAAGAGCTTTTACTGCTACGCTGCTTGACTTGGCACGTCGAGGTTATATGACTGTTGAAGAAGAAAAAATGAAGATTCTTTTTATAAAAAAAGAGTATTTGGTGTTTACCTTCATAGAAAAAAATATGAATATAAGTTCTGATTCTGAATTACTTCCCTTTGAAAAAGATGTATTAAGTTTATTGCAACGAATTTCTAACGATGGTCGAACGGTATCGACCCTGGAGATTGAAAAGTGGGGCAAAGAGATCCCTCGAGAAAAAAGTAATTTTTTAGTGTTTATTGAAGACTGGGGGAAGTTAATAAAAAATTGGTGGGAAAACCACTTCTTCTATACTTATGACGAAAGGGCTGAAGCCAAAAAAGAACACTATCTCATTTTTAGTGTTGCGTATTTTATTGGAGGAGTTTTTCTGGTCATTTTTGCTGCCATAAATTTGGACTTTGAAGGGAGCTCATGGCTGGTTGCATTGAGTATTCTATTTTTTCCCTTAATTATTATTTTTGCCCTCATAGCTCGAAAATCTTTGGGGCGTTGGAGTAAAGAGGGCTTACTTGAATATCGACGATGGACAGCTTTTAAACGTTTTATTACCGATTATTCTCTCATGAAAGAGGCTCCTCCGGTTTTATTGCAAATCTGGGATCGATATTTAATCTATGCTGTGGCGTTAGGAGTTGCCGAAAAGCTATTAAAGAATTTAAAAATTTATATCCAGGAGACCGGTTCAGAACTATCCCATCCTGGTTGGTATCAGGTTTCCTATGGTGCTGTTTTTACCGTAACTACGCTTGATACCCTTAGCCGTTTAGAGTCAATCTCTAGAAATATGGCGAATATGGCTAATCTTACCCGAGCTCTCCAATCTTCTACTTCGGTTGGGGGTGGATTTTCCAGTGGAGGTGGAGGGGGAGGAGGTGGCGGAGGTTCAAGTGCCGGTTGATCGGCATTTCATAGATGAAGATAAAAAACGAACTAAAAGCTAAAAAAAGAGGGTAAAAGGAGGTGTCAGTATTGGGTTGGATTATAGGAATAATTATATTGATCGTGGTTGTTTACATAATATCGCTCTATAACCGCTTAGTGGTACTTAAAAATAAGGTCGATAATAGCTGGGCTCAAGTTGATGTTCAGCTGAAACGGCGGTATGACCTTATCCCCAATTTAGTAGAAACAGTTAAAGGGTATGCTACTCACGAAAAAGAGGTCTTTGAAAATATTGCCAAAGCTCGACAAGTCGCTATTTCTGCACAAAGCCCCGCTGAGAAAAGCCAAGCGGAAAACCAGCTTACCCAAGCGCTTCGTCAATTATTTGCTGTTGCAGAGGCATATCCGGAATTGAAAGCCAATGAAAACTTTATGCATTTGCAAAATGAATTAAGTGAAACAGAAAATAAAATCGCCTATTCTCGCCAGTTCTATAACGATACCGTGTTCATGTATAATTCGTCAATTGAAAAATTTCCAGCCAATATTTTTGCCGGAATGTTTGGATATAAAAAGAGAGAATATTTTGAAACTCAGGGTGAAGAACGAGAACCAGTTAAAGTACAGTTTTAATTTGTTTTGTTAATTTTTGGTACCATTTAGTTTCAGAGAAAAGCCTAAAAAAAAAGATTTAAGTTGATTTTGGAGGGACGTTTAAATGACTGTAGGTTTAGTGAACGGTGCGCTGAGTATTTTTGTTTTATTTTTAGGCTATTGGGGATATAAGGAAAAGAAGAGTATTATTAGTCTTTTGATAGGAATTGCTTTTGCTATTTTTGGATTTTCTCATTTGATTACGTTATTTGTTTCTCCTGATCGATTAGTTAACTTTTTAGTGGTATTGAGGGTGTTTGGATATTTATTTGTCGCTTTTGCACTTTATCAGGAGATGGTGAGAAAGTAGAAAATTCAACTTGAGGTGATGGTCTTTGAAAAAAGCGATTATCCTTGCCAGATCCTTTGCTCGTTCTGCAAAGGATCCATTGCGACGGTTGGAAGCAGCTGGAATCCAAGTGGAGATTAAAAAGAACCCTAACCCGGAGAATGAAGATACTGTGTCGGAATTAATCAATGATGCCGAAGGAGTCTTAGTTGGGATGGATCGGGTGGGTGAAGTTGTTTTCACCAATTGCCCAAATCTTAAAGTGGTTTCAAAGCACGGGGTTGGTGTTGATAACATTGATATTCAGTCTGCCCAAAAACATGGTGTCGTGGTAGCCAATGCTCCGGGAACCAATTCGGTATCGGTTGCTGAAATGGCATTTACCTTAATGCTTGTTTTAGCTCGAAAAATACCTCATTTCATCGAGCAAATAAAGAATAAGGAATGGGGGGCAACCAGTTTTGGATTAGAGCTCGAAGGAAAAACCATAGGTATTGTCGGTTTTGGAAGAATTGGGAAAAATGTTGCTCAGTATGCACAAGCGTTTGCGATGAAAGTACTCTATTATGATCCTTTTATCAACAACGAAATACTCCCTTATAAAAAAGTCGAGCTTGAAAAATTATTTAAAGACGCTGATTTTATCTCTCTCCATGCACCTCTTACTGATGATACTCGTGAGATGATAAATGACAAATTACTTTCATTTATGAAAAAAGAAGCTTTTCTGATCAACACTGCTCGTGGCGAGCTTATCAATGAGGAAGCTCTCTATCTTTACTTAAAGGAAAATCGTATTGCCGGAGCAGCTCTGGATGTTTTTACTCATGAGCCTCCCTTTGATAGCCCACTCTTATCGCTGCCAAACGTTATAACCACTCCCCATATTTCCTCTCATACTCGAGAAGCAAACCTAAAAATGGGGAATATTGCAGCAGAGAACCTTATCCGGGTTTTTAATGGGAAAGAGCCTCTTTATCGGGTGGTGTAATGAAAAAGGTCCAAAAAAATTCTTTAACCACTTTACTGGCGGTTTTAATAATCTTTATCATGTACAACTACTTCCAGCAGGAATCCGGTCAGTATATTGTAAAAACAGTGATTGATGGAGATACCATAGAACTCAATAATGGAGAAAAACTGAGATACATTGGTGTTGACGCTCCAGAATTTCAAAGCTCTAAAAAAAATGCCGAACAATTTGCTGAGGAAGCTTTTCAAGCCAACCGAAAAATGGTTGAGAATCGAAAAGTAAAATTGGAATTCGATGTCGAGCAAAGAGATCAGTACGGTCGTTTATTAGCATATGTTTATACCGAAGATGGAATCATGGTTAATGAATGGTTGGTTGCCAATGGGTATGCAAAAACCGTGGTTTTTCCTCCCAACGTTCGGTATGTTGATCGATTTAAACATCTGGAAAAAGAAGCTCAAAAACAAAAAATCGGTCTCTGGAGTGAGTAGGTTTCGTAACTAAAACCTACTCACTTTTTCAATCTAACTTGCAAATTCAGTAACGAATGACAATTTTTATTTGAACCTCACTGAAGATATTAGTTTAATTGTGATGGGTAATTAGTCGTTTAATTGGGCGACGTATTCCTTAGCAATTGATGTCAGTTCATCCCATTTTTGATTTTTAATTAAACTTGCATCGACTAACTTTCCACCCACCCCCAAGCATGATGCACCAGCTTTTAAAAAGGCTTTCATATTTTCTAAGCTAATCCCTCCAGTAGGACAGATTTTAATTTGAGGGAAAGGACCTTTTATTGCTTTAATATAATCGGGACCTACGTTGGAAGCTGGGAACACTTTCACACACTCAGCACCGTTTTCCCAGGCACTAAGAATTTCAGTTGGTGTGAAAGCTCCAGGTATGATAGGGATATCATAACGGTGAGAGAGACGAATAACCTCAAGATTCAAAGATGGAGTAACGATAAACTGGGCACCGGATAAGATGGCTTGACGTGCAGTTTCGGGATCGAGGACAGTACCAGCTCCAAAGAGAACGTCATCGATTTTTGATCGTACTTCCTCTAAGGTTTTAAGAGCTCCAGGGGTAGTCATCGTAACTTCGATACATTCAATTCCCCCTTTTTTCAAGGCTTTAACTGCATCCAAAAAAGAACCACCTTCTTTAGCTCGAATGATAGCCACGATTTTTTTACTTTCAATAAAATGAATGGTTTCAAACCGATCTTTAAAATGCATAATGATACCTCCCTCTTAACTAAAAGGTAATAACAAATTTTAAAAAAAGAATATCGGCAAAAATCAATCTAAAAAAAATTGAGAAATTTGAATATTAGTGGAAATGGCTGTTAATATTATATTATTGAACATTTATAGTAAAATATATTAATGAATTTCTTTAAAAAGGTTCTTGACAAACCAATAATTTTTAGAGAATATAATAACAACTTTCCAAAAGTCATCATTACCAGTTTATAAAGATGTTAACATTTATTAATAATTAAATTACCTTTCCTAATAAATTTTTCTTAAAATATTAATCTATTAATTAAAAAATCTAATTTATATTTGTTGGTTGTTTCCCATTATATTAAAAAAGTGATGTTTTTAATATAAAAGTAATTATAAGCCACGAAGCTATTTTTAAAATTTTTTTTTGATAACTCAAGATAATTGTTAATGCCATTGTTATGATGTCTGGTTATTAACCAAGAAGATAATTAGTTTTTATTTGTTGTGTTATAACACTAGTTTTTCATGGTGACAATATAAAAAAAGAAATAAAACAAACTGTAGTTTATCGATTAGCCAAGCTTAAATTTTCTTAAAATATTAATAATATGTTCTCATAGTATTAGAGATTTAGGTATATTTTATTAAAAAGAAAAGATACTGCTTCAAAAATTTTATTAATCATTAAATAAAATTAATTTTAAGTTATAGTATAGGTTTTATCCAGAAAGTCTTGTATTTTTTAGTAAGAACTTATTTTGCTTTCCACATTTTGGTGATTGAAAGGTGGTGAAATGTAGTTATTAGTTGCAGTTTGAAATTTTAATTATCTAACTAACTTTAAGGAGGATTTCATTTTATGAAAAATATTAAAAAATTAGGATTAATATTGGTTATTGCTTTAACTTTCGGTATTTCTTCTGTAGGTATGGCAGCAGAACCAGATTATACCATTGGGATTACAATTTGGGGTGGTAGCCATCCATGGTCTATCCAAGCTTGTAATTTTGCAAATTATATAGCAAACATACTGAATTGTAAGATAGTTGTAACCTATCATAACGTACGCCCGGAAGATGAAATAAACAATATGGAAAATTATGTATCGAGTAAGGCTGATGCGGTTATTTCCTGGGCTCCCTCTGGTACTATAACTCCAAAATGTGCAGAAATTTTAGGAAATGCAAAAATCTACTATGGAACCTACGATCAAGATATACCTCAGCAGATAAAAAATGAACTCTATAAAAATCCATATTATATAGGAAATATTGCTGCAGATAATAACGTTCCAGGATATCAAAATGCCGAAGTATTATTAAAAAAAGGTTGTAAAAATGCAGTCGTTCTAAGTGCAGAACATGGTACCGTCCACCAAGTAAGGGCAGAAGCATTTAAAGAAGCCTTTGAAAAAGGTGGAGGAAAAGTACTGGCAACTCAATGGGATTTGTATACAGCTGAAGAATCGGCAAAAGCTTTGGAATCATTAATAGCAGCCCATCCAGAAGTTGATTGTGTTTACGGAACTGGTGGACCATATACTATGGGAGCTATTGAAGCAGTTAAGAGATTAAATAAAGTTGGTAAAATATTCGTTACTGGTACAGATATTTCACTAAGTGTTCTTGATAACATAAAAGAGGGAAGTGCAGCTGCAGTTTCTGGTGGTCATTGGATTAGCTGTGGTCTCTCTCTAATAAGGGCTTATAACGTTTTAACTGGTAATCCTTTAGGTTCTAACACTGATGATGTTGAAGTTAAAATGTTCCAAATCGATTCAGCAGATGCTGCACAAAAATATAGAGATTGGTTTATTGAAAGGCCAATTCTTACCGAGGATGAAATAAAAAGCTTGGTAGTAAAATTCAATCCGGAAATGAATATGGATAAATTTAAAGAAATTGCAAAAAGCATAAGTATTGAATCCATTTATCAACAAAGAATGAAAGAAAAAGAAGAAGGCATAGACTTCCCACCAAAATACATAGACATGGGAATTGATTTTCAATAATTTAAAAAGTTGAAATTTAGGTGGAAGGATTAATATTCTTCCACCTAAATTATAAGAAAAGATCAATTTATAAAATTAATATCTCACTGATTAACTGAAGGAAATAATATGCTAAACAAAAAAATTGATTCTAATTTTTTTATTTCAATCATTGGCCTGCCAGCTTTGTTAGTTGTATTTTTTACCATATTTGGTGGAAATAGATTTTTTTCTTTTATTAATTTTTTTAATATTATTCAACAATCAGTTGCTCCTTCTTTTGTTGTGTGGGGAATATGTTTTGTAATGATAATGGGAAGTTATGATATGACACCTGGAGTAACCATAATATTATCCTCTATGATTAGTACTCTTTTGGCAATAAAACTTGGATATATTGGACTTTTATTAGGAGGAATTTTAACTGGACTCATCATTGGAGCAATAAACGGATTTAGTTTTTTATTGTTTAAAGTACCCTCAGTTATTCTAACCATAGGATTAGTAATGATATATGAAATTTTATCAAGTGTTTTATCAAAAGGTAGAGGCTTATACCTTCCTGATGGATTAGGTCTTTTGTCTCACGCGCCCTATAATTTAATTATATGGATCATTGGCGGGGTCATTGCTTATTTTTTATATAACCGAACCACTATTGGTTTGCATATTCAAACCCTCGGAAGTTCAGAAAAAATCGCCAAAAATGCCGGAGTTAACATAGGCAAAACGAAATTAATAGGCTTTTTAATCTGTGCGATTTTTGGAGGAATTGGGGGGGTATTTTATCAAAGTTATGGGCGCTTTGTACAGCCTCAAATTGGTCTAACCAGTTTATTATTGGTATTTCCTGCACTGACAGGCTTTTTTTATGCTTTAGCAATAAGCAAAAGGGTAAATATAATCATTGCAGTTGTGGTTGGGCAATTAACCATAAATTTATTAATGAATGGATTAATTATTATTAAGTTGCCAACAACAATCCAGCAAATGGTTATGGGTGCTTTATTAATATGTGTGGTGGCATTTGGACCGCGTGGAAGCAGTAAAAATACTTTAATCGTTAAATAAATAAAAGAGGTAGTAATTGATTCTATGGATGAAAATATATTATTTCAAACAATTAATGTGAGTAAAAGTTTTGGCCCGGTAAGGGCGTTAAATAATGTTGATTTTAGTTTGCAAAAGGGAGAAATAAGAGGATTAATTGGAGAAAATGGATCGGGTAAATCTACCTTGGCAATGATAATAGCAGGGATTGTTTTAAAAGATAGCGGGAAGATGCTCAAGGAAGGGAAAGAGTATAATCCAAAACAAATTCAAGATGCTTTTAAAAATAAAATTGCCATCGTCACTCAAGAAAGTGGATTGATTGAAGATTTATCGATCGCAAATAATTTATTGCTCGGAAGAGAAAAAGATTTTACTGTGAATGGATTTATAAAGGCGAAAGCAATAAATGAAGCTGCCAATCTAATGATTTATAGAATACTAAAAAATAAGAAATTCAACGTAGAAGAAAAAATTTTAAATTATTCATTTGAAGACAAAAAATTAATAGAAATAATAAAGGCCTTATATCAAAATCCTGAAATATTAATATTAGATGAAACAGCAGATGCTTTTTCTCGGGATAACAAAAATTTATTATGGGATGTTATTAGAAAAGTTAAAAACGAAGGTGTTTCAGTTATATATATCTCTCATACCATTTCAGAAGTTTCAGAAGTTACCGATAAAATTACCATCATGAGAGATGGAGAAATAATAGATAATATCGATTCTAACAACTGTACCGAAGATGATTTAAAGAAAATGATGGTGGGTCGGGAACTGAAATCTAATTATTATCGTGAGGATAATCAAGCGACCTTTAATAAAGAAAAAGTAGTGTTGAAGGTCGAAAATTTAAGTTCTAAAGATGCATTTCATGATATTTCGTTTTCATTACATGAAGGTGAAATATTATGTTTGGGTGGATTAAGCGGATGCGGTATGTCCCAGTTAGGGAAAGCTATTTTTGGATTATTAAAAACTGATACCGGGACAATCTATTTACCAGAAAAAAATAAGTATTTAAAAAATCACTCACCAGTCGAATCGATAAATCAGGGAATAGCCTACCTACCTCGAGACCGGGACTCTGAAGGAGTTATGTTGCTGGCAAGCGTGAAAGATAATATTACTCTGGTATCTTTAGATCGAATTAAGCGAAAAAGTTCATTTATTAGTCCAAAAGACGAAGTAACGTTTGCTGAAAAGGGAGTTAATGAGTTAAGCATAAAAACCGCCAATATAAATCAGTTTTGTATTGGTCTAAGTGGTGGAAATAGGCAAAAAGTCAGTTTAGTGAAATGGTTGATGCGAGAATGTGAGATTTTAATATTGGATTGCCCAACTCGAGGAGTTGATGTAGGAATAAAAGCTTATATTTACCAAAAATTACATCAATTAAAATTACAAAAAAAATCGATTATTCTTATATCGGAGGAGCTTACTGAATTAATCGGGATGGGAGATCGAATATTAATAATGAAAGAAGGAAAATTGTGTCAAAAAATATTTATTAGAGACGAAAGGCCACGAGAAGAAGAAATAATAAATTATATGATTTGATGAGTTAATTAATTTAAAAAATAGAAAGGAAAGTAGAAAATTAAGTGTCGAAAAAAATTGATAAATACATACCTATAATAGTGTTTGTTCTTTTTGTCAGTGTGATTTCTATTTTGACAAAAGGCAGAAACATTAATTTTACCAATATAAAACACATATTAAATCAAAGTGTTGCATTGATAATTAGTGGTATGGGTGTAATATTTGTTATGTCTCAAGGGAGTTTGGACCTTACCCAAGGATCTATTTTAGTCTTAGCACCTTTAATTGGAATTTTTAGCGAAAATGTTATTCCTGGTTCATTCATCCCAGTCGTTATTTTGGTTGGGATGTTAATTGGATTAATGACCGGATCAATTTTTTCGCTATTAAAGGTGCCTTCTTTTGTCGCAACACTCTGTTTAAGTTTTGTTTTAAGAAACTTCGCTTATTTTCTATGGGATTATATTCCTGGAGGGTATGTTTACATTCCATTTAACCTTTTTGTGTTGGATAAATCGCAATATAAAATTCCTATTCTTATTCTTATTGTGCTAACCATGTACTATATTTTTGAATTTACAAAAGTTGGAAAATACAGTAAAGCGATTGGTTCTGATGAAAAGGTTGCCGAGTATTCAGGGGTTCCAGTAAAGAAAATGAAGATTTTAGCTTTTGTTTTATCCGGTATGCTTGGGGGTGTATGTTCTTTATTTGGTGTTTTTAGAGCAGGTACCTTAGCTTTGGTAACCGGACATTTTTTTGAATGGGATGTTTTAGTTGCTGTTTTGTTGGGTGGAACTCCTCTCACCGGCGGAGCAAATAGCAAATTATTGGGGGTTATTCTTGGATCAATTACCATTTCAGTAATAAATAATGGTTTAGTTCTATTAAATGTTCCAACCTTATATCAACAATTGGTTAAAGGTTTAATTCTTATTACTATCATATCGTTATCCTTTGAGAAAGAAAAGGTAATGTTTGTTAAGTAGAAATTGATTAATTAAAAAAATTATAACTGATTATTTAGTTTTTTAAACAAAGGAGAAAAAAAATGGATATAAGATTTGACGGAAAAATTATTGTTGTTAGTGGTGGTTCAACCGGAATAGGAGAAGCTACAGTTAAAAATTTCCTTGAATCTGGAGGATCAGTAATTTTTACCGGAATAGAGAAACCTGAGAGTCTTGATTTTACCAAGTATCAAAATTATCAAGGCAAGTATGATTATAAGCAGTTAGAAGTTACCAACGAAGAAGAAGTTAAAAATTTTGCTTTATATATTAGTGAAAAATATCATGGTTGTGATGTTTTATTTAATAATGCAGGAATAATAGACGCCCATATACTCCATGAAACTCCAACCCAAGAATGGCTGCGGACCATGGATGTAAATGTTAATGGAGTTTATTACATGTCAAAATATTTTCTTCCTCAGATGATTAAAAAGGGTGGTGGAGTGATTATAAATACTTCATCCATTTCCGGATTACAAGGTGACTATACTTTTTGTTCTTACAACACTTCAAAAGGTGCTGTGGCAAATCTAACCAGAAACATGGCTCTTGATTATGCTCAATATAATATTCGTGTTAATGCGGTGGCTCCTGGATCGGTAAGAACTTCAATGTATAGTAAATTTTTTGATTCAGTTGACCACCAGATTCTACTAGATATTTTGAAACAAAAAATTTCTGATGAAAATACTATGTGGCTTTTAAGAGAAATCATTGGAAGCTTTAATAGAAAATCTAATCAGCTCCGACTTTTCGATTTGCAGTTCGCAAATCGAGAGAGAGAGAGAGAGAGAGAGAGAGAGGAAATCGCGTTCG
>MWBQ01000192.1 GCA_002069605.1 Candidatus Atribacteria bacterium ADurb.Bin276 | reverse complement strand
ATTACTGTAAAATATTAACATAAGTGGGGGTAAATAATTTACAGAATAATTGTGACACAACCTGATTGCGAGGAGCGTCCTATGCGACGTGGCAATCTCATCTACCCAATCAGTCATTCTGAGGAGTCCAGTTTTTTGCCGGACGACGTGAGAATCTCATCCTTTGAAGAATTTTAAAAACAAAGAAACAAAAAAAGAATGAGATCCTCACGCGGGAAAGTACCGCTCAGGATGACCGTTTAAAGAATTCCTATGATGAAATTTTTAGGATAGATCTATATTCTTTTATTGCCTTCTTGTAACAGCTTATTCTTTTATAATCACTAATTCTTCAGTTGGATTTTTTAGGGTAGTGCCTTGGATGAACTCAAGAAAAACGTCGGCATCAATTAGGCCGGTATCCTGTTTATTAGGGATTTTTTCTAATACGCTATTACCATCTCCACCTTGGGCTAGGAAACTATTGGTGACTAATCGGTAGGTTTTATCAAGTTCCAAGGGCTGGTATTTCCCATCGGATTGCTTGATTTCAATTTGGGAAACCCTGGAGCCTTGAGGAAGTGATGGATTCAATTGGATACGAAAGCCAGCTATATAGGCATAAATATTGGCATTATACGCTTCTTTGGATATCGAATAATTAACCATATCCTCTAAAACCTGAGTAAGTTCTTGGCCAGAAAGGTCAGAGAGAACCAGTGTTGATTGAAAGGGAAGGCAATCGTAAACCATTTCAACGGTAATCTCTCCAGCTTCAAAATCGGTACGGACACCGCCGGGATTAAGGAGAGCTACTTGAGCCCCCATGGATGATGTTATATTCAGCATGCTCAAAGCAATGAGAGGACCGGGGCCTGAGTTATTGCTGTTGCGTATTAAATCATCGACAGATTCGGCGATTACAGTGTTTTTGAGTTCCAATAATCCAGAAGAAAATTGGGTATAGATAGCTTTCATTGAATCTGGAGGGATGAGAATTCCAGCTTGACCGCTCTGTATTATATACCGAAGAATTGACTGATATTTATCTGGAGCATTTTGAGCAGTTATTGGAGTATAGTCATCATTCTTGTTTATAATCCCATCTTGATTGGTATCTTGCCATTTTTGTTCAAAGTTATTCCCTATCAGGAGGAGAGGTTGGGCGTTGTAACTCATTATTGTTCCTTCATCATCAAAGCTCAGTTGGATTCTTCCTAAAACCTTTGCCCATTCCCAAGCTTGAACAATGAGAACTTTTCCTCCATCGGGAGAAGTCTCAATGACTGGATAAGGGTATTCGTTATTGTAACTAAAAGCTTTAAAATCACCCATTAAAGTATGTGAATGACCACCAACAATCAAATCAATTCCACTTACTGACCGGGCTAATTGGATATCAGCTTCAATGCCAATATGGGAAAGAACAATTATTTTATTGATTCCTTGCTTTTGAAGGTCCTTAACGGCTGCTTGAGCTCGAGCTTCTGGTGAGAAAAACTGAACGGATTTTCCCGGACTAGAACTGGTTATAACTTCCGGTGTAATTAAACCAATTATTCCAATTCTTTCACCGTGAATTTCAAAAACTTGATAAGGAACGAATTTACCTTTTAAATCAGCATCAGCCTTGGTATCGATATTAGAACACAAAACTGGGAAGGATAATCCATCACGAAATTCTGCTAAAAAAGATGAAGTACGATCAAATTCATGATTGCCCAGAGTCATTGCGGTTACAGGCATGTGATTCAGGAAGATTTGGTCGGTTTGACCATTAAATTTTATAAAATACATAGTTCCTTGCACTGCATCACCAGCATGCAAGAAAAGAATGTTATTATCAGCAGCCGATATACGATCGAGAGCGGTTTTTAAAAAGGTTAATCCGCCCAATTGGACCTGGGTTGGATTTCCATCAATTGGTAGAATTTCGGCTTCGGGATCGAGATGAGAATGGGTATCATTTACATGGATAAGAGTAAAGGTTATGGGCTCGGCAAAGGAAATAGCGTAAATGATCTGGAATAGAGCGATGGTTAAAAGAACAATAAAGAAAGAGGTTTTACTTTTCACCTCATTTTGCCTCCTTAGGTTAATAGATCAATAGAAATGAGCAATGAACAAAAAAGGAAAACCATGAATGGGAAAAATCCCCAATTTTCTTATTTTAAACTAGGATTGGTTTTTGAGTACATCCAACATGGCTAAAATGTTTTCACAGGGAATATCTTTTGGAAGAGCATGAGAAGGAGAAGCTATATATCCTCCATTTTTACCAATTACATCTAAAATGTTTTGGACTCCTCTTTTTACTTCATCAACCGTCCCAAAGGGAAGGAGGCTTTGGATTCCAATTCCACCATAGAAGGATAATTTGCCTTGATAGTGTTTTTTTATTGCAAAGATATCCATCACTTCTGGTTGGAAGGGGTTGAACACATCAAGACCTATTTCAATGAGGTCGGGAAACAATTCATCAACCTTTCCGCAGCAATGGAGGAAAACCTTTCTCCCTCTGTTTTTAATGGAAGCATACATCTGCCCCATTCGAGGTTTAATAAATTTTCTCCACATGGCGGGTCCCATAATGAGCCCTCGTTGCCATCCCCAATCGTCACCAAAATAGACTCCATCAAATCCAATATCCAGTGCTTTTGATATGACTCTCAGATTATATTGAGTTATGTGGTCCATTAAATCTTCAATGAATTCGGGATTGGTAATCATATCAGTAAGAACATTCTCCATTCCCCGTAAAGACCAGGTCCGTTCGAATAGAGAATAAGACATTTTTAAAATGCAAAATTTATCTTTATTTTTTTCTAAAAAAGCTGGTAATGCTTGAAAACGTCTGGGATCGTCTGGGTCGGGGAATCGATACCCTTTTAGAATTGGTTGGGAGAAGACTGGAATCGGGTTTCCAATATCCGGATCAATGGTACGATTCCATACTACGCCCCATTCGTCACGGATAAACCCTGGTTTTACTTCTTGAAAGGCGTCGAGAGGCAGTGCCTTGGTAAAAGCCAAATGGTTGCCGATATTTTGTTCAAAATTTTGATCATTCAAGTATTGAATCATTTTATTACGGGCTGGAACAGTAAAATCTAAATGGTAAGGAACCTTATCAATGGTATTAAACTCAAGAGCATTCATTACCCTTTCGCGCTCATTCATGCCATTCCCTCCAAGGTGATGGTATTTATTTTATCAGTGTAAATGAAAGAAGGGAATTTTTCAAAGATTTGAGAGAATAAAATCAATATAAGGAATGGAAACATTTCACTAAAACAAGAAAATAGAAGTTGACATCAGAAAATAATATATATATGATAAATACATATAGTAATGACCCTTAAGGTTTAGGCGGTGGTAAAATGCCGGTTCAGATGAACCCGTGGATGATTTCAAAAGTTGTTTTATGGATATTGGTAGCCATAGTAAGTACCTATTTTTTGAGGAAAAATAAAGTTACTTCCAAGGTACGGATTTATTTTCTTGTTGGAGGAGTGATAATTTTTGGGTTTATTTATGGAGTCGAGCCCAATCCAGTAAGTTCTTTAAGAAATTTATTTAAAAATATATTCTTACAACATCGACTGTTACCAGCAATATTATTGGTGTTTGTAATTCTTTTGCTGGTTTCCTGGTGGTCAAACAAATCGATTTGTGGTTGGGGATGCCAGTTTGGGTTGTTGCAGGACCTTCTTTATCGAGTTCCTTCTCGGAAAAGGAAACCACCCATCCGTCTTTCTCAGATTATAAGGTTTTTCTTTTTTGTGGGGTTGATTATTGGGTTAATTATGTGGAAAATCGACTGGCTCGCTTTTGTTGATCCTTTTGGAATTTTCCGCTGGTCTTTTTCTCGTCCGGTTATTTTAGGTATGAGTTTCGTGTCAGCGGTTTTAATCCTTTCGGTTTTTATTTATCGACCTTGGTGTCATTTCTTTTGTCCTTTTGGATTCATCAGTTGGATAGTTGAACAAAAATCCTTAAATAAACCGGTTATTAATCTTGAAACCTGTAAACAATGTCAACTTTGTGTGAAAGCCTGTCCGGGAAATGCTATGAAAGACATATTGCACAACAAAAAATGGCGATCAGATTGTTTTGCTTGCGGAGCTTGTATTGAAGCCTGCCGTTTTCATGCAATTCAATGGGGGAAATAATATTTTCATTGGTTGTATTTAGATTTCAGGTGGTTGTTGACGAGTAAGTTTTTTATACTGATCGAGAAGAGAATCGATGAGGTTGCGGTTTTTTTCTAATCTTTCCATCCATAACTGGAGATATCTCTCACCGCTTTCGGTAATGTGATAAATACGTCGAGCCGGTCCAATTTTTTCCACCGACCAATTAGATATTAATAGTTGTTCTTTTTCTAAACGTCTTAGAAAGCGATACAAAGCTCCAACATCAGGCTCTTCCCATCCAGGTATAACATTTCGGATTTTCTCTAAAAGCTCATAGCCATAAGAGGGTTTTTCTGTAAGAAAAAGGAGTAGTATTGGTTCCAAAATTCGCTGCACTCCTGGACGACCGCTGGGAAAATTATGAATATTTTGGTTCATGATAGTTCTCCTACTGAATAATCCATTCGTTATATTGGTTCGATACCTAAGTAACTATTATATTCTGCTTTTCTCGATTAGGAAAAAAGTATTAATATTTTTATTTAGATACTATGTTGTAAAGTGAAATAGAACCTCGTAATACTTTGAAATATCAGATAACAATAAAAAATATTCTTTAAACCGTCATGGCGAGGAATGCAGCGATGTGGCAATCTCATCCACCTTTTCTGTCATTATGAGGAGCGTATTTTGCGACGTGAGAATCTCATTTTTTAAAGTTTTTATAAAGAAAAAAAGATAAAAAGATGAGATCCTCACGGCTTCGAAAAACGAAGCCTCAGGATGACGCCGGCGGCGTCAGATGAGATCCTCACGGCTTCAAAGTACGAAGCCTCAGGATGACCGATTAAAAAACCCTCCCCGCTGCAAAGCAACACTCCTCCAAGAAGGTGAATTATTCAATATATTCCCCTATTGAGGGGGGATTAAGGGGGGTGTGCCTTTTTATTTTTGCTTGATCATTTATAATGTGTTCTTATATTTTCAGGATAATAGGCTACTATTCTTCATGAAAATGGCCTGGAGCCGAAGTACTGGCTGCTTTGAAAATTCGTTCTACATAGTGAATAAATTCTACATAGGATGCAATGTACTTCCTGCCTGTTGGAATGTCATCGGGAGGAAAATCACGGTGAATTTTGACTTGTTGAAAGTGTTTTTTTATACCTTGCACAACAATATCAGTTATTTGCTCTAAAAGAATCTGAATTTCACCAGTATGAATAGCTTGATCGGCAGCTTGAATGGCTGGAGATGATTTGGAACCAGCAGGCTTAAGACCAGTAAACGGGGCTCCTTCACCGGCACGGTGAAGACGAACCAACGTTTCAAAAAAAAGACGATCGGCTAATTCACGAACTTCAGGACTCAGTTCACGAATATTTAGCGTTTTTTGAAAAATATCTTGTATTTCTGTTTCATTTTCAGGTGGAATCCATATTAAAATTAGATTGATGTTTTTCGTTTCCAAAGCTTTTTGAGCTGCTTGTACTACCGGACCATCCATGGTATCGCAATGAGCTTCGCAGATTGAGGTTTTTAAGAAGTAAAATACTAAAGCAACAAGAATTGTAAATAAAATAACCATAGTATCAACCTCACATCTCTTGATATTTAATATTGATTCCCATTATACTCATGCCCATGATGGCAAACAACATTTATCCAATAAAAACTGAACATTCCAATGAGTTGCATAAAGGCATTTTGGCATCAATTCCTATTTTTATCGGATACATACCGGTTGCGATAACTTTTGGATTATTAGCAAAAGCCACCGGTTTAACCTTATTGGAATCATTTCTTTTTTCTGCGCTGGTATTTGCTGGTGCCAGTCAATTCATGGCTTTACAATTAATGTCTCTGGGGGTAGCTCACCTCCAGATCATAGCCATTACTTTTATTATGAATTTTCGGCATTTTTTAATGAGTTCCTATCTATCAACCCTTTTCCCAACCCATGAACATCATTGGCTCCCCTTTATTAGTTTTGGTATAACCGATGAATCATTTGCTTATTTTTCAACTCAAAAACAAAATCAGGGAAAACATTTTATTCTCGGCTTACAGTATTCTGCCTACGCGAGTTGGGTTGGGGGAACAGTCATTGGATATTTATTCGGAGCAATCATTCCACCCATCATACAAGCCAGTATGGGAATTACTCTTTATGCGCTCTTTATAGCTTTGCTTATTCCTGAAGTGAAAAAATTCTATCCAGCTGCCATAACTGCCGGTATTGGTGGATTGACTCATTCATTCCTCACCTGGTTAAAAGTTTTTTCCCCTGGTTGGAATATTATTATTGCCATATTCAGTGCGGCTATTTTAGGAGCCCTGCTAATGGGTAAAGATGAGGAGGAGGTTCAATGAACGTTATATTATTGATTGTAGGTATGATGGTAGTCACCTTTTTCCCTCGTTATCTTCCTTTTGTGACTATATCAAAATGGAACCTACCTGGCTTCGTTAAAAAATTTCTCAGATTTATCCCCTACGCAGCATTAGGAACTCTGATTCTTCCCGGAGCAGTTATGGCAATTCCTGGTTTTCCTTGGGCGGCCATCGTGGGAATTATTGCGGCAATTCTTTTTTCCTGGTTTAGAAGAGAAATTATTCTCACCGTGGTTATTTCAATTTTTGCGGCCTATCTGGTTTTATATTTATCGGGATATTAACTAAATAATCACCCCAAAGCTATCTTTCTTCGATTAACAGTATTTCATAGAGATGGGGCCAATTTTTCCCAGTAATAAATAAATGATTGTTGGTTTGATCAAAAGCTATTCCATTGAGTACATTTTTCGATAGATCGCTTTGTTTTTCTAACCCGGTTAAATTGATCCATCCAATGACTTCTCCATCATCTGGGTTAATGATGAGAATAAGGTTAGTATGCCAAACATTGGAGTAAATTTTTCCATTGATAAATTCTAATTCGTTCAGTTGGTTAATCATAAGCCCATTTAAATGGACTTGAATTTCCTTGGTTACCAAAAAGTTTTTTGGGTCTAAAAAATGAAGAGTGTCTGATCCATCACTGATTATTAAATTTTGGTTATCATGGGTAATTCCCCAGCCCTCGTAAGGAAATTCAAAAGAACCGATGTACTCAAAGGTGTCAACTTCATATAAAAAGCCCAGGTGAGATTTCCAGGTGAGTTGGATAAGAAGGTTATTAAAAAGAGTAAGGCCTTCAGCAAAATGAATCTCATCGATCTTGTTTTCCAATAAAACCTTTCCAGTCCTCAGGTCAATTTTTCTTAAGCTTGATTCGCCGTACAATCCGGTACTTTCGTATAAAAAGCCTTCATGAAATATTAAGCCTTGGGTAAATGCCCGGGAGTCATGGGGATACAAAGCGACAACTTGGTAGGTGTATTTTGTTAAGTTTTGATTTTTGGAAAGGTGATTGAAAAGCCATTCTTGGTTTTGAACCATACTTTGTGCTGAAATAGAGAAGAACAGCAGAAAAAATACCAAGAAAAGTATTGATATAGGTTCTAAAACAAAGAGAAGATGTTTCTTCATAATTCATAATATTATCATTATTTGTAAAAGAATTCAGAGTAAAGATGAAATCACTTTGAGGTACCTAGTCGGAATAGACATTTATGTTGCTTTGCAGCACCAGGTGAGGATGAAAATTCCTATCTAAATCCGTCATTGCGAGGAGACCAACCGTTCTTTGGTTGGACGACGTGGCAATCTCATGATTTAGAATAGTTAAAATATAAAAAATAATTAAAGGATGAGATCCTCACGGCTTCGAAAAACGAAGCCTCAGGATG
>MWBQ01000191.1 GCA_002069605.1 Candidatus Atribacteria bacterium ADurb.Bin276 | reverse complement strand
GGTTTTCATGGCTTTTTTTCTCAATGTTTAACTTATTCTTTAACCTCCTTTTAAAATAAAAGAATAAAATAGACCTTCATGCTGCTTTCACGGTATCAGATGAGGATGAAAATACTAATTCTGGAATCAGTCTCCCCCTCTTTAGAAAAGGGGGTAAGGGGGATTTGAATTTTTTACTGCTCCATCACCCTTGATTCAACTTTTCTCCAAAAATATCCTTTATATTTTGGTAGATCTGATTCTGCAACCTATCCAGTGGAATACCCAACCATTCAGATAGAAATTTCGCAGTTTCAATTAAATAAGAAGGCTCATTTCGCCTCCCTCTTTTCTTTTGCGGAGCAAGATAGGGTGAATCAGTTTCTAATAGAAGTCGTTCATTAGGAATTTTAGTTATGAATTCCCTTAAACGACGAGCATTAGGAAAAGTCATTATTCCTCCCAGAGAAAAATAAAAATCCATCTGCAAGGCTTTGAGAAAGGTCTCTTCATCACCGGAAAAACAATGCCAAATAAGTGGAATGCTTTTTACTGAATTTTGGCAAATTTCAATCAGATCTTCATCTGATGACCGAGAATGAAGAACTAAAGGGAGCCGATTCTGTTCGGCTAATTCGATATGATTATAGAGAGCTTTTTTTTGGTTGAGAATATACTGAGAATCCCAATAATAATCTAATCCAGTTTCACCAATCGCTACAACTTTTGGATGAGAAAGAAGCTTTTCCAGTTCAGTAAAATCAGGAAGGGATTCTTTGATCTCCTGAGGATGTATTCCTATGGCAACAAATACTGAGGGGTAATCAAAAGCAATCCGAAGCGATTCGCGACACGAAGAAAGAGAAGAGGAAGCATTGATAATCCGTTTTACACCAACCTCTTCTGCTCTTCGTATAACCTCGCACCGATCGGGATCAAACTCCTGTCCATCTAAATGAGCATGGGTATCAATCCAAAAACTCATCTCACCTTACTACCTGGTATCATATCCCGATCAAGAGTTAAAAAGCTCACGGTCCCTTGTCCATCATCAGCAGCCAATAGCATGCCTTGGGATTTGATTCCACGAATATTTGCCGGTTTTAAATTGGCCAATACGATGATCTTTTTCCCGACCATTTCTTCTGGGGAATAATAAGGAGCAAGACCAGCCACTAACGTTCTTTCCTCATCACCTAAATTCACTTGAAGAACCAAGAGTTTGTTGGTCCCTTCTAATCGTTCAACTGCTAAAATTTCCCCCACACGTAGATCAATCTTTTGAAAGTCCTCTAAGTTTATTTCTGGGAGAGGCATATTGATTCCTCCTTCTTTCTTGGTTTAATTCTCGAAAAATAATATCCAATGCAAAATTCGTGATGAGTGATGAATGGACGATGATCGGTAAAAATTTTATCATTCAATTACACCGATATCACATTTTTTGAATTTCTTATAAAATCCTCGGGAAAAGTGGAATCGGTTTTTCCAATTCAAAAAGACTTGGATTCTGATTCCAAATCACCTCTTGGTCTAAGGTCATCGAAGTGAGAGGAATTTTAAAGCCTAACTGATCCCACAATTGGACAGCTGTTGAAGGTATAAAGGGATAAGTCATGAGAGCCAATATCCGGCAACTATCCAATAATAAATACATGACTTGATTTAACTCTTTTCTTTTGTCTTGATCTTTATTTAGAACCCAAGGTGCTTTTTTCTCGATATAGCGGTTGCAATAATGAACCAATTTCCAAATACTCTCCAAAGCTTGGGCAAAAGCAAACTTATCCATATAATACGCCAGATTTTTTAACACTTCTTTCATGAGCTCTTTCCATTCTGGTTCAGTTGAATCATCGGGCTTAGGAACTTTTCCGTTAAAGTATTTCCAGGCCATATTCAAGGTTCGGTGAACGAGATTTCCAAAATTATCGGATAAATCAGAGTTGGTACGTTCCACCAAACTCTTTTCAGAAAAATCTCCATCGAGACCAAAGCTAACTTCCCTCATAATAAAATAACGAAAGCGGTCAAGCCCGTATTTTTCAATCATAAGATGAGGATCGACTACATTTCCACGAGATTTAGACATCTTTTCGCCATCTACAGTCCACCAGCCATGGGCAAATATTCTTTTTGGTAAAGATAATCCTGCCGCTAACAACATCCCTGGCCAGAGTACCGAATGAAAACGAAGAATATCCTTTCCTACCAAATGATGGACTGACGGCCAAAAAAGATCAAATTTTTCGGAATTCCTGCCATAGCTAACAACAGTTAAGTAATTAATAAGAGCATCAAACCAAACATATAAGGCATGCTTTTCGTCCCCAGGAACGGGAATTCCCCAATTCAAACCAAGCCGGGATATGCTCTGATCTTTTAACCCACTCTTAATAAAACTAACGATCTCATTATAACGGGATTCCGGCATCACAAAGTCAGGGTGTGATTCAAAATAATCTAAAAGTGGCTTTTCGTACCGCGAAAGAGCAAAAAAGTAGCTCTCCTCGCGAACCTTTTCAAGAGGACGTCCACAATCGGGACAAACTAGACGGTCATCCAGCTGATTTTCTGGCCAAAAGGTTTCGCAGGGAATACAATACCAACCTTCATACTCTCCCTTATAGACATCTCCCTTTTTTTGAAGAGTGAGAAATAATTCTTTTACTGTTTCTAAATGCCGTGATTCAGTGGTTCGAATAAAATCATCATTGGAGATTTCCATCTTTTTCCACAGCTCTTGAAAACGGAGGATGACTCGATCAACCAAGGCTTGAGGGGTAATATTTTGTGCGGCTGCTGCTTTTTCAATTTTTTGCCCGTGCTCGTCGGTTCCAGTAACGAAAAAGACTTTTTCTCCTAACAATCGATGATATCGAGCTAAAATATCAGCAGCACAGGTTGTATAAGCATGTCCAATATGAGGCACATCATTGACGTAATAGATCGGTGTTGTTATGTAAAAACTATTCGAGTTCATTTTTGTCCTCCGAATCTAACTTTTTCTTCCCTATAATGAGAGTGGTTATGTCAATCTCAACTTTTTTGGTTGTAAACGATTTAATAAAACAAATTCTAAAAAAACATTTAAACACATATACAAATTTGCCCTTTTCATCTCTTTCATTCCAATAATTTTGAATGCAGTATATCCAAACTCCACTGGTTTTTCAACTTAATCTCGATTAGAATAAATAGGCTCAATACCCATCATAATATTAATAAATGAGGTATCTTTTACATCAGATAGTGAGGTTATTCATGAAAGTAGGTCATCAAACTGATTTCACCACCGGGAATATCCCTAAACAATTAATTACCTTCTCAATCCCTATGCTCTTAGGAAATATTCTCCAAACCCTTTATACAACTGTTGACAGCATTTGGGTGGGACGCTTTCTTGGTCCTGAAGCATTAGGTGCCGTTTCAGTAAGTAATCCAGTCGCTTTTGTCATTATTGCCTTTGTACTTGGTTTAGGTATGGCTGTCAATATTATGGTTGCCCAATATTTAGGAGCAAAAAAACACCTTGAACTGAAAAATACCATTGGAACTTCGTTGACGCTTTTCACTCTCATTGGTGCCATTCTGACCGTAATCGGTCTTATTTTCCACCAGGACATATTAGAGATCATCCAAACTCCAGAAACCATCTTGCCTTTGGCTTCATCCTATCTCTATATATATTTTTGGGGATTAATTTTTGTTTTTCTTTACAACACCATTGGAGGAATATTAAGAGGTTTAGGTGATTCAAAAACCCCTCTCCTTCTTCTGGTTTATTCAACCATTATTAATATCATACTCGATCCATTTCTTATCATTGGAATCCCGCCTTTTCCTAAGATGGGAGTTGCCGGCGCATCCTTAGCAACCATTATTGCTCAGGCTTTCTCCGGTCTCCTCGGTATTTTTTATATTTATCGGATGAATCTTTTCCATTTTACTCGGGATTTTCTTTCCCCAAAAATTGAACTCATCAAAGTTATGCTTAAAATCGGTTTACCTGCTGGAGCTCAACAGACCTTTGTGTCTCTTGGCTTCTTAGTGCTGACTGCTTTTGTAAATGGCTTTGGCGATAAAGTTGTCGCTGCTTATGGCGCAGCTGGAAGAACTGATAATTTTTCTTTTCTTCCGGCAATGACTTTCAGTTTGGCTATCTCATCAATGGCTGGTCAAAATTTGGGAGCAAGAGATATTACCCGAGCCAAAGAAGTGGCACGCTGGGGAGCTACTATTTCAGTTCTTTTTGCGATACCTATTTCGATATTTGTCTATCTTTTCGCCGATACCTTGTTGAGAATTTTCACCACTGATTCTGAGGTTATTCGAATCGGTGTCTCCTACCTGAGAATAATCGCTTTTACTTACATCCCCTTTTCAGCAATGTTTGCTTATAATGGTTTTCTTCGAGGAGCCGGGGATACTATGCAGACGATGATCAACACTCTTCTCTCCTTGTGGGTCATCCGAATCCCGGTAGCAAAAATTCTTTCAATGAATCATTTATTAGGAATCAATGGGGTCTGGATAGGTTTTGCTATTGGTCCTATAGCCGGATTTTTACTGGCTTACGGATACTTTCGGACTGGGAAATGGAAAAACAAAATTATCGTCAATTCTTTCTATAGAAACGAAAACCTTTGAAGGTTCAATCCAATTCAGATTCTTTAAAAACTCGGGGTTCTTTAATCCCCAGCAAGAGAACAAAAGCAATAAGGTTAATGATCAAAGAAATCCAGAAAACCTTTTGATAACCGTAGAAATCAGCAATTTTTCCACCAATAATTGGGGTAAAAAAAGACGGGAAGGTAGAAATAAAATAACCCAGCCCGATATACATACTCTTGAGTTCTTTGCTGCCAAAATCAATAATAATGGCGATCCCGCCCACCCAAATTGCACTCCAGTAAATACCAAAAAGGGCAAAAGCCAAAAAGAAACCAGTGGAACTCTTCACGGTAATCGCCACCAAATTGCTTGCCAGCAAAGAAATACACCCTAAAAGAAGAACGAATTTGTGGCCTTTCCGGTCACCCAATGGTCCCCAAATAAAATTACTCAAAGCCTGGGAAGCTAAAAAAACCGCATTATATCTGGCAACTATAGCTCCTGTAACGTGAAGGTTTTCCAGGGTATGGACGGTATAAAAAGATCCACCCATGACTCCCATGGCTAAAAAAATCCTCGCCACAGAAAAACCTCTGAAATTTCGATCCTTTTTAAGTATATTAAAAAGTGATTTTATATAGTGAGATGGAGTTTTAAGTAGTTTTTCTTTTTCTTCCCTGGTGAGTGCCAAAAATATGTAAGATATCAACATGGCACCTATAGTAACTAAAAAACAATACCCAAAATTTTTGGCAAATGGGTATTTAACAATAAATTTTTCGGCTAAACGGGAACCCCAAATTCCCATTAAAGCTCCAACTCCATTCCCAACGGCAAAAAAAGCTCCTTTTCGCAAAGGATCAATCACCTTGCCAACCATTTCCATCCAAACTGGAGTAATGATACCCATGGCACAAAAAGAAACAGCCAACAATAGAAAAAAAAGAGTGAGTGAGAAGCTTGTGTTTATGCCAACTAAAAAAAAGGCAATCAGGGCAATTCCCAAATAGGGAAGCCTTTCCATCAGGGTAAATTTTAAAATAAAGGTCAGTTTTCGATCGATTCGAGAAGAGTACAAACCATTAAAAAGCGAAGGAATCGAAAGTCCCAAATAATAAAGAGCAGGTATTAAGCCGATTTCGACATTGGTTGCACCAAGATTCCTGGCAAACAAAGGAAGCAATGTAGTTATGGATGCCACCGCTGTACCCAAGCTAAAAAACGCATAATCGAGAGATCCGACTATAAAATTAAAAGAATAATCCTTCTTTGTAAGCAATCAGATTCGCCTGCTTCCATGATTTTTTCATTAAAGGGTTTGGAACAATAAAAGACGGGCATAACAAATCAAGCCCCTACCAAAGAATATAAAATGTAGGGGCACAATGTATTGTGCCCATTCTTTAATTAATGTAGCGACCTGCCATGGCATGTCGAATCTTGGGTTTTCATCCTCA
>MWBQ01000190.1 GCA_002069605.1 Candidatus Atribacteria bacterium ADurb.Bin276 | reverse complement strand
CGAGGGGGAGAAAAAGAAGAAGAAAATAGAGCTTCCTTTCCTCAGTTTTGGAAAGAAAAGAAAGATGATATCTAATCGGGCATCAAATTGTCTTACTTGGATTCCAGAGAAATGGGTAATTCGGATTGAACAATGCTCTCCTTGGTGAGCCCCTACTTTGTTTTCAGCTTTTAGTTTCATAAATTCATTGGTTAACCACTCGAGCCTAGCATAGAGAGGATCAGGTTTGAGTTATGAATGCAAGGAGCATTTTTTAAAAGATATGGTTTATTATTTTTATGAGCCATCGGATATTCCTCCTCGATGAAGTATTTGTTTCGTATAACCTTCATTTTGGAGTCTGTGGTGGCTTTTTCAAAATCAAAATTGCAAACTTTAGTATACATTATCAAAATGGATAAGAATATATAGGAGGAAAGTTTCTAAATTATGCGACAGGTTGAAACATCAAACCAATTTACAGTGTATTATTAATAATAATTATATTTAATCTTTACGTAATTTAAGAACTTAAAGAATCTTAGAATTTTTAAAACGGAGGGAAGCTATGGAAGATAAGGAAAGGTATGAAAACGCCAAAAAACAAGTGATGGAAATAAAATCATTTTATTCTCATCTCATTGTTTATCTTATTATGTCAGTTTTTTTTATTGTTGGTAATTTGTTAACCTCACCAGGATTTTATTGGTTTTATTGGCCAATTATAGGTTGGGGTGTTGGTGTATTATTCCATGGTGTGGAAACATTTAAAAAAGGAACGTTCGGAAAGAATTGGGAAGAGAAAAAAATCCAGGAAATAATGCAAAAAGATCGAAAATAAAAAGAAGAAGAAAATTTCAAAATTACGAAGGGTAGTTTATTAAAATCAAATCTTTGCTTTCCCCTTTCGTACGAAGGGGGAAAGATTTCTTAATAAAGAAAATTTAATCCTTAAGTGTTATTGTAAAACTGCCTTAAAGAATGAATTTCTGCGAAGGAATAGAGGAAAATCTCCTCATTTTTTAGAAGTTAAGTGCTTATATATAGTTTTTAGTTTTTTTGCTAAACATCTCGATTTGAGTTTTTTATAGAACATCAGTTTTAATTAGAGTCGGGCTTTTTTCATTCCCTTTTTAAAAGATGAAAGGGTATAATATTTAACAGATAACAATTATGTTTGGAGGAATATTAAATGAACATTGAATTGAGTCAGGAAGAATATGAATTATTAGTAGAAATGATTTTTACTGCGGATTATGTTTATAACGCTTATTTAAATGAGCAAGATCAAGAACGGGAAAAATATCATACATTACAACAAAAAATAGTGTCATTTGCCAAACAATTTAAAAAAGAAAATTTAGTAGAATGGGATGATGAATGTAATCAACTTATTCCCTCGAAAGATTATTATGAGAATTCTGCCTCGGTTCATTTTATCGAAGATTTTGAAATCAATACCTTTTGGGAGCAATTAATTGATCGATTAGCCATTCGAGACCTGTTTAATCAATATGGTGAGGATACTGTTAAGCAAATGGATGAAAAAGAATTTTTCCTTAAAAGAAGCCAATTCAGGGAAAAATATGAAGATGAATTTGAAAAAAATGGATTACAAAATATATTTTTCTCGGGTATCCTCAAAAAATAAATCGTTCGATGATTTATGGTATGGAGGTTTTTATGAAGAAATTAATGAAAAATATTCATTTACAAAATTATCAAGGTCTTATTGAAAATGCTCTTTTAGAAATGGAAAACACCCAAATAATGAAGCGAATTTGGGATCATGATTTTACAGTATGGAAAAATAGCCCAGAAGAAATTTCAAATCGTTTAGCATGGCTGGAGATTGCCCAAGAAATAACTGGTGAAATAAAAGAAATAAATAATTTTGTAAATGAATTGTTGATGGAAGGATATAAGCAAGTTATTCTTATGGGGATGGGAGGATCAAGCTTGGCTCCAGAAGTATATCGAAAAACCTTTGGAGTAAAAGAAGGATACCTTGATCTTTGGATTTTAGATAGTACTGACCCCGGGATGATCCAGTCCTATACCAGACGTCTTGATCCCCATAATACCATGTTTATTGTTTCTACTAAATCAGGGGGTACGATTGAGACTCTTTCTTTTTTTAAATATTTTTATACTTTTTTAGTTGATAAACTTGGAAAAGCAGAAGCAGGGAAGCATTTTATTCTTATAACAGATCCAGAAAGCAGTTTGATCGAAATAGCCCAAACCTATCATTTTCGCAAAACTTTCCTTAATAACCCGAATTTAGGTGGTCGTTATTCCGCTCTCTCCCACTTTGGTTTGGTTCCAGCAGCTATGATTGGAATAGATATCTCCCTCTTATTAGAAAGAGCTCAAGTCATGATGAAAAGATGCCAACCAGATATTCCCTATAAAGACAATCCTGCAGCATTTATAGGGGTATTATTAGCGGAAATGGCAAAAAACTGGAGAGATAAAGCGACCTATATACTCACTCCGGATATTCAAAGCTTTGGTGACTGGGTTGAGCAACTCATAGCCGAGAGCACTGGAAAAGAAAAAAAAGGGATCTTGCCGGTTGTCAAAGAATCTCTGGGTGATCCCATGTTTTACTTTAAAGACCGACTCTTTATTGTTATGTCTCTCCCTTTGACCGAATTGTCCTGGATAGGAAAGATCAATAATTTAATTTTATCTGGACAACCGGTAATACATCTGGAACTCAAGGATTATTATGATATTGCTGGTCAGTTTTTTCTCTGGGAATTAGCTACTGCTGTAGCCGGTTATCGTCTTGAGATTAATCCATTTAATCAACCAAACGTTGAAATTTCCAAAAAAATAACTCGTCAGATTATTAAGAAGTATTCTGAGGGATCTCCGATTGACGAACCTGGGCCATTGGTAAAACAGGACGAGATGATTGTGTATGGTGACATTGAAGCTCATGATCCTTATGAAGCTTTGAGGAATTTTTTAAGTCCCTGTCACCCTGGAGATTATATTGCCATTCAAGCTTATATTTATCCTAATCGTGAAACTGAATGTTTACTTCAAAGATTGTGTACAGTGCTTCGAGATTCCTTCCAAGTTGCTACTACAGTAGGATATGGTCCTCGTTTTTTGCATTCAACTGGTCAGCTTCATAAGGGAGATGCAGGAAATGGATATTTTATCCAGTTTACCTCAGAACCGAATGTTGATGTTCCCATACCTAATGAAGCTGGTTCTTGGGAATCACAGGTGAGTTTTGGTGCACTCATAAAATTTCAAGCCTTAGGGGATTATTATGCCCTCCAAAATGGAAAGAGAAAAATAATCCGTTATCATTTTGAAAACGAGGTCAGCGTTGGATTAGATCGGCTGATTAGATCACTCCAATAAACCCACCAAACTATGGATAAAAAGGCAATTTTCGCAGTAACAATTAGCGTCCTTTTTTGGTCTTCGGCTTTTGCAGGCATACGGGATGGATTGAAGTCTTATCAACCCGGGCATCTTGCTTTATTGCGGTTTTTAGTTGCATCAGGATTTCTAATTGTTTATGCTTTAATGACCAGAAAGGTTCGCTTTCCTAAGCTTAGAGACTTACCAGCGGTTGTTGTCCAAGGAATTTTAGGTATAACAATTTATCACGTAGCTTTAGTCTATGGGGAAAAAACAGTCACCGCGGGAACTGCCAGCCTGATTATTGCCTTGAGTCCGATATTTTCATCTCTTTTAGCTTTCCTTTTTCTGAATGAAAACCTTAAAAAAATTGGATGGATGGGTATTCTAATCAGTTTTTTTGGAGGGATACTTATTGTTTTAGGTGAAAATCAAGGTTTTAGTCTAAATGTTGGTGTATTCCTTATTCTAGTTGCGGCTTTCTCTTCCAGTGTATATATCGTTTACCAAAAACCGTACTTTAAAAAATATTCTCCTTTAGAACTCACTTGTTATACCATTTGGGGAGGTACAATTTTTCTGCTTTATTTTGCTCCGGGTTTCTTTTCAGCCATAAATCAGGCAGCATTTTCACATACCCTTTCAGTGATTTACTTGGGTTTATTTCCAGCAGCCATTGGTTATTTAACCTGGACTTATGCTCTTTCTAAAACGCCGGTAGCTGTGGTGTCGAGCTTTATTTACTTACAACCTGCCCTGGCGATATTTATAGCCTGGTTATGGTTAAAAGAAATTCCTTCACTATTATCGTTAGTTGGTGGCGCTATTTCATTGGTAGGGGTTATTATGGTAACGAAATGGGGAAGATGATCGATTAGGAATAGGAGGCATGCTGAATATGGATATAAAAAACATTGTCCTGACTGGAGCTAGCCGAGGAATTGGAGAATCAATTGCAAGAAAATTAGCTAAAAATGGCTTTAATGTGTTCGGTTTTGCTCGTAATATTGATCGACTGGATTCTTTAGTAAAAAAAGGAAATGATCGTATATTTGCCTATCAGGTTGATGTTACCGAGCCAGATCAAATACAAAAAGCCTATGAGGAAATTGAAACCAATTACGGGCCGATTGATGTTTTGATCAATAACGCAGGGATTTATCAAGGAATCGAATTTTATAAACAGGATATTGATCGTATAAGTAAAATCATCGATATCAATTTAAAAGGGGCACTTTTTTGTACACGATTAGTGCTTCCCTATATGATGGAAAGAAAAAGGGGAAGGATCATTAACATATCCTCGGTCTCTGGAACCCGTGGTATTCCTTTAGAAGTAGCCTATGGAGCATCGAAGCATGGTATGATTGGTATGGCTGATGCTTTAGCTCAAGAAGTTAAACCCTATGGAATTATTATTGCCACTATCTGCCCCGGAGCAGTTGATACTCCGCTTTGGCATGGTGATTCTCCTTATCAGGGAGATATCAATGA
>MWBQ01000189.1 GCA_002069605.1 Candidatus Atribacteria bacterium ADurb.Bin276 | reverse complement strand
CACCTAAATACGAAGTAATACCGTAGAGACTGTATAAACCACTAAAGATCCTTAGTATTATGTTTTTCTTACTTCGACCCTGAGTTCCAACTAAGAACAACGCAGTTGCAATGACAAACCAGAGACCAAAGGTCTTTATACTGGGGATCATTGCCATGGCTACAATATAGATCACTATGGACAAAATAAAAAGGAACCAACTTAATTTGTCATATATGGCATCAAGATAATTCTTCCTTTTCCATTCTTTAAAAAAGGCAATAAGTAAACCCACTAAAACCTGAATTATTCCTATAGCGATTGACACTATGATCATCGGAAGTGGATTATTAATAGGATTGATAATCATCAGCTTATTTTTTAAGGTCGTTATAAAACCTAAAAAGGAAGGAAGATAATCGAAGGTATCCCCCATCCAGGAACCAGTGAGAGCTCCAAATATCATTGAGGCTATGCCACCCCAGGCTAACATCCGAAAAAATCGTTTTGAAGAATCGGGCATTTGAATAAAATTAGGCGCCAAAAAACCAATCAAGGCAACAATCAGACCATAAACAGCATCACCCAGACAAATTCCAAAATAGGCAAAGAAAAATATAGCAACAAAAGGCGTAGGATCAATTTCGGTATAGTTTGGTAACCCATAGAGATTGGTTAAAACATCGAAATTTCGTGACCAGGGACCATTTTCCAGAGCAATCGGGACATCTTCTCCTGGATCAGGGTCTCTTTGAGAAATCACCCATTCCTTGCCAATTGACTTCATTCTTTCTTCAATTGCCGGTATCGTTTCTTCAATTGCCCAACCGGTAATCAAACAGACATCGTGGGTTTTGAAAATATGAGCTTCGGAATTTCGTCGTTCTAATTCAGACGCATAATAATCGAGAGTTATTTTTAATTCCGATTCATGCTTTAAGAGAGAAACGGCTTCCTTTTCGACATTAGCTCGTTGTTTTTCAAAATTTTGAATTTTCTTTTTAACTGATTGAATAGCTTCTTTTGGAGTTCCCTCAAAAGCCTGAGGAAGAGAAAGAATACTAATTGATTCCTCAGCGAGAATGTTTTCCACTGGTTCTATCAGGTCTTGATAAATAATGAGAAAAGCAAAACACTTTCTCTCTTTTCCTGAGAATTTTTGAAGAGAAAGTTCCTTGCCAATTTTTTCTAAACGATCTTGAAGCAACGGATACTGGGTTTCATTTATTTCAAGAAGATAACTTTTAACATAGCGAGTTGATCCAATATCTTCTAATGCAATTGGAAGGCTTTCAATTCGATTCAGAAACTCCAACTGAGCATTGAGGCGATTCATTGAAGCACGGATGGTGTTCAGTTGTTCTTCGATAGATTGGCATTTTTTATAGATTTGATTATGGTTAAAAACCTTTTCAAGAAACTCGCTTTTCTTAATGGGAATTGGTGTTGGGAAAAAGCTTTCTAAAAAAGGTTGTTTTTCGGTTCGATATTTATTTATAAAATCGAGGCAGTAACGCACCTCGTTGATATTTCGTTCTAAATCTTCTGAATGGAACTCCTCGGGAAGGTTTTCATTTTTAAAGTCTTGGTGGGATGTGATTTGTAAAACTCCCATATCCTGTAGCAAATCAAATGTTTCGTCATGAAGAGATCGATGAATAAGGATCTCTAACCTTTTCATGTTTCTAATTGCCATATTCTTGCCACACCTTTTCCAAAAGATAGTTTACAACCTGGGGTATCCTCTGAGAAATTTCCTTTTGCAGAACTTCAGCATCTTCTTGATAATTCTTGAGGATTTTCTCAACTTCACCTTCGGCTTCTTTGAGCAGACGGTTCTTGATTTCCTCGGCTTTCTTTTCTGCATCGACGAGAGCTTGAGTATGATTTTGCTCAATCAACTTTTCGTTCTCAATAAGTATTTGTTGAGCTTGTCTTTGTGATTCCTTCAACTCTTTTTCTTTCAGTTTTTCGATTTCACGTATTTTATCAAGGTCATTGGCAATCAATCTATATCCCTCCCGGGGAAAATAAACTTGGACTATATTAACAAATGAATGTTGGTTTTTCAACCAATTTTCAGCCAAATTAGTATTTATTCAGACTAATCATTCTAACATACTTTATTGAAATTGAGTAAATTAAAAAACCATACTTTACTAACAGTAAGTCGTCAAGGAGTTCACACTCATCCTCACCTTCTCTCATCAAGGGAGAAGGAATTTTATTGATGCGTCATTCTAAGGCTTCGCTTTTCAAAGCCTCGAGGATCTCATCAACCCTATCTGTCATTGCGAGACCTCTTTTTTTGATGTCGTGGCAATCTCATGAGTCATCTTTAATTATTTGTAGTATTGAAAAATTGTAGAACTGAGGAGTTGAAAAGGATAAGATTCTAATAATATCTGGTAAAAAACACTGGACTCCCCAGAATGACTGAATAGCTAAATGAGATTGTCACATCGTCCAACCAAAGAACGGTTGGTCTCCTCGCAATGACGGAGCAGTAAAAGCTCAAATCCCCCCTACCCCCTTTTCTAAAGGGGGAGATTGATTTTTGAATATATATATTTTCATCCTCATCTGAGGTTATAACGTTACCTGAGGTTCTATGATAAAATATGAAAGTATAAAAGAATTTTATTTTTATGGAGGGCATTTCATGTCAAAAGCTATTGTCATTTACTACACTCGTTCTGGAACAACCAGAAAAATGGCAGAAACCATATCCGAAGAGCTCCAGAAAAGAGAAATTACCGTTGATTTAGTAACTCCAGACCAGGTTGATATTAAAAAGCTGGTCGATTATGACCTGATCATTCTTGGTACACCGACTTACTATGGAACCATGGCAGCAGAAATTAAAAAGCTTTTGGATGATAGCATCCGCTTGCACGGTCGATTGGATGGCAAGTTGGGTGGTGCTTTTGCTTCGTCGGCTAATGCTGCCGGAGGAAATGAAACTGCAATTCTTTCTATTCTCTCGGCTCTCCTCATTCATGGAATGCTGGTCAAAGGAATGGCAGAAGGAAGCCACTACGGACCAGTTGCTATTAAATCTTTTGATGACCGAGCAGAAAAAGAATGCCGATCCTACGCGAATCAGCTGGCGGATATTTTAAAAGATTAATATCAATAAGGTACATTATTGCTCAGAGGAATTTTCTTCTAAGATAAATTTTCCTAATCCCTTATCGGGTACTACTGGATAGTCACCAGTGAAACAGGCAAAACAAAAGTTCTCTCCTGGTTTGGATAAGCTCTTTTTGAGGCCGTCGATATCGATATAGCGAAGACTATTCAAACCAAGGAATTGTCTAATTTCTTCCTGGTTCATGCGGCAGGCAATGAGCTCTTCCCGGGTTGGAAAATCGATTCCATAGTAGCAGGGGTGGCAGTGAGGGGGTGAAGTGACACGCATGTGAACTTCTTTCACCCCAGCGTTCTTTAGGGTTTTGATTCTTTCTCTTGAGGTGTTTCCTCTTACAATGGAATCTTCAAGAATAATTATTTTTTTCCCTTTTAAAAGACTTTTCAACGGATTTAACTTCAGCTTCACTGCAAGATTACGGTTTTCTCGCCCCGGACGTATAAAAGTCCTTCCAACATAAGGATTTCGAATCATTCCCAATTCAAAAGGAATTTTTGATTTTTCTGAAAATCCTAGTGCAGCATAAATTCCTGAATCGGGGACCGGAATAACCATATCGGCATCATAGTCTTCTCTTTCTGCCAAAACCCATCCCATTTTTTTTCGTGCTAAATAGACACTTTCACCAAAAATGATACTGTCTGGTCGAGCAAAATAAATGAGCTCAAATATACAAAAAGCTTTTCGATGAGAATGGGCATAAAAAACTGATCTTGGACCGTTTTCGTCAATTATCAGCATCTCGCCTGGTTCGATTTCTCGAATGAATTGAGCTCCAATGATATCAAAAGCACAACTTTCCGAACTAATCAGGTAGCCTCCATCTAGCTTTCCTAAAGCCAAAGGTCGAAAACCCCAGGGATCGCGGATGGCAATGATATTTTTTTCACTCATTATTCCCAAGGAAAAAGCTCCTCGGATTTCCCAAAGTGCTTCTTTCACCGCATCTTCAAATCCATCGAAAGAACTTTGGGCAATCAAGTGGAGGATCATTTCAGTATCCATGGTTGATTGAAGAACAGCCCCCTGGTGACCTATTTTTTTCCATAGAGAATTGGTATTAGCAAGATTTCCGTTATGCGCTATAGAGACATTGCCAAAACGACAGTCTCCTATAAAAGGCTGGATGTTTCTCAAGGATGAAGAGCCAGTGGTGGAATAACGAACATGCCCGAGTCCAATAGAACCGGTTAGCTTTTTTAGTATATCTCCTTGAAAAACTTCTGAAACCAGCCCCATTCCTTTGTGTTCTCTAACACCATGTTGGTCAGAAATGACCATTCCAGCACTTTCCTGACCTCGGTGCTGAAGGGAATACAATCCATGAAATATTAATTCAGCAGCATTTTTTACTCCATAGGCGGCAAAAATTCCGCATTTCTCTCCGGTCATAGATTCCTCCATTTAAAGATGGTCATGATTTATTAATCCGCCATCCGATATCTTGGTTTTTTGAAGCCCCGAAAACTCTTCTTTAAATTTGGTGAGAGGTGAATAGTACAAATTTCATCCTCATCATCACCTTCTCCCATCAAGGGAGAAGGAACTCTGAATCGTCATTGCGAGGAACGAAGTGACATGGCAATCTCATGAATTCAATCTCTTTTATTCCTTTCTTTTTAGATAAAAGAAGATTGAGAAGGATTTGTTTTTTCCCAATTATTTCAAACCCCCTAACTTCCTTTGCTAAAGGGGGAAACGATTCCTGGATGAGTATTTTCATCCTTATCTGGTACCAGTTTCCAGTATGGATGTTTATATTGTAAACCCATTGGTGGGTATGATAAATCAAACTCCTATAAAAACTACAAAGTATGGTACCAGGCTTTCCACAAATCCTCTATAGAAACTGAAATCAGTGATTGCTGATTATTATAAATGTTTAGGCTTTCCCTGGTAACTTTGCCAATAACAAAAAAGGGAATAGTTTTCATCCGAGCCATCTTTTCCAGTGTAGCAAAATTTTCCGGTTTACAGGTAATTAGAGCTCGCCCACAGCTTTCTCCAAACAAAAGAGCATCCAAGCGGATATTGGGTAAATTTCCGATGTCAATCAGGCATCCTTTCTTCTCCTGACCACAGATGCACCCTTCGCCGAGAGCACAAGCCAATCCGCCTTCGCTTAGATCAGAAGATGATTGAACTAACCCTTGTCGAACTGCATCGATTAAAAATTCTTGAAGATTTTTTTCAGCCGATAAATCAATTTGTGGAGCCGGTCCAAATTCTTGCTGGTGAATCACACGTAAATATTCACTCCCGCCTATTTCATTGCGGGTTTCACCCAATAAAACGATCACGTCATCAAAATCTTTAAAGGCTGCATTTACCGCTTTTTGAACGTCTTCGATAATACCAATCATGCCGATGGTTGGAGTGGGATGGATAGGACCAGTTGGACTTTCATTGTAAAAAGAAACATTGCCGCTCACAACCGGAAGGTCAAAAAATTTGCAGGCATCGCTTATTCCCTTAATTGCCTCAATAAATTGCCAATAACGATCGGGCTTCTGCGGATTCCCAAAATTCAAACAATCGGTTATACCGGCTGGTTGAGCTCCACAAGCAGCCAAGTTACGAGCCGCTTCAGCAACAGCAATTTGCGAGCCCCGATAAGGATCGAGGTAGCAAAATACTGGATTACAATCAGTGGTAACAGCAATCCCCCAAGGAAGATTTTTAACACGGAGGATAACCGTTCCAGTTCCAGGCAGCATTGAGGTATTAATTTGAACCATGTGATCGTATTGTTCAAAAACCGAATGACGAGAACAGAGGTTGGGAGAAGCCATTAATTTGAGTAATATTTCGTTCCAATTATTGGGCAGAGGAAGATCATTCCAGTCATAATGATTTATCCTTTCAAGATAAGCTGGCTTTTCGGCGGGGGGAGTATAAACCGGTGGTTTAGTTAATTCTTGAGCGGGAATATCAGCAACCATCTTCCCATTGAACTCAATGGTGATATTGTCTCCATCGACTACCTCTCCTACGACCACCGCTTCCAAGCCCCATTTATGAAAAATTTGAAGCACTGAATCCTCGTAACCTCTTTTTACACAGAGAAGCATGCGTTCTTGAGACTCAGACATCATGATTTCCCAGGGTTCCATGGCTTCTTCACGAACCGGAATACGATCCAGATAGATTTTAACCCCACTTTTACCGGCAGCAGCCATTTCACTGGAAGAGCAAGTCAAACCAGCGGCACCCATATCCTTGATTCCAACTAAGAATCCAGTGGCAAGAGCTTCCATAGTTGCTTCAATCAGGCATTTTTCAGTAAAGGGATCACCAATTTGTACGCTGGGGCGTTTCTCGTCTTGTTCGCTGAATTCCTGAGAAGCTAAAATACTACACCCTCCTATACCATCCCGTCCGGTTCGGTTCCCAGCATAGATAATAAGATTTCCCTTCCCTTTGGCCCAGGATTTTGCCAATCGATCTTGTGAGGCTATTCCAATACTCATGACGTTAACTAGGCAGTTGCCCTGATAAGAAGGATGAAAATATAGTTCGCCAGCTACGGTTGGAACACCAACGCAATTCCCATAAAAAGCAATTCCGTCTACTACACCTTTAAAAATAAAATTTGAACGAGCGTTATCTAAAGGACCGAAATGGAGAGAATCAAGGCAAGCTATGGGGCGTGCACCGCTCCCAAAAATATCACGAATGATTCCTCCAATACCAGTAGCTGCTCCTTGGCGGGGCTCGACCTGGGAGGGATGATTATGACTTTCCATCTTAAATACCACTGCCTGTCCTTGATAAACAATACCTCCGGCATCTTCACCGACCAGAACCGGAAATTTTCCTTCCCGTGGGAAGAGTTCAAACCAACGGCGAGAATGCGGGTAGCCACAGTGTTCTGACCATTCGACGGAAAACATGGCCAGTTCCGTTGGAGTTGGTGGTCTTTGCAATATGTCAAGTATCCTTTGGTATTCTTCGTCGCGGAGCCCTAACTCACGGGCTACCTGGATTTGTTCGTTATTTTGCATGATGTTTTTCCTCCCACCATTGGATAATCGAGAGAAATATTCTTTTTCCGTCCTGAGAACCCAATACTGCTTCTGATGACCTTTCGGGATGTGGCATCATTCCCAGAACATTTTGGGAAGAAGAAATTATCCCGGCAATTGAGTCAATCGATCCATTCGGGTTGGTTGCATGATTGATTTGACCGTCAATATCACAATAACGAAAAATGATTTGACGATTTTTTTGAAGATTGGATAAAGAAGAATGAGGAATAAAGTAATTTCCCTGATGATGAGCGATAGGAATTGAGATGACTTCTCCCGGGTAAAAGAGCCGGGTAAAAGGCGTATCGGTATTTTCAACTCGCAGGTGAACATGACGACATATGAAATGTCCCTTCTGGTTGGGAAGCAAGGCACCTGGAAGGAGTTGACTTTCGACTAAGATTTGAAATCCATTACAGATCCCGACGACTAATCCTCCCTCTTCGATAAAATTCCGAATTGATTCCATGACCGGTGAAAAACGGGCGACAGCACCAGTACGCAAGTAATCTCCATAGCTAAACCCTCCAGGAAGGACAATACAATCGCACTCCTTAAGGTCATGGCTTTCATGCCATAGCATTTCTGTTTCTTGGCTGAGAACCACGGAAAGAACGTGTTGACAATCATAATCGCAATTAGAACCAGGGAAAACGACTATACCAAATTTCATTGGAGGCTCCTTAGTTTTCAGAGGGTTCGACGGTGAAGTGAAAATTTTCAATTACCGGGTTAGCCAGCAATTGGTCACACATCTCTTCCAAACGTTTTTGAGCAGTATCCAGGTTGCTTGAATCAAGGTTGATTTCGAAATATTTCCCAGTTTTAACCTCATCAGTTTCTTGGTATCCAAGGGAATGGAGTGCGCTTTTAATGGTTACTCCTTGTGGATCAAAAACCCCTGGTTTCAAGGTAATGACAATTTTCCCTCTGAACTTCATGATAGCCTCCTTCATAGTTTAATTTTCATTTTCATGATAGGGATTTACTTCTCGAAGGATATTCATAATGACATCGGCAATTCGATGGATTTGATCCTCAGGGAAGGCGTGAAGACGGATGACAATTGACACAGTGATAAAATCCAGGTCTTTTCCTACTCGAGAGTAGGCTACGGTTTTGAGTCCCTCCTCTTGTAGTCTTTTATCAAAATGATCACAAATATTTTCGGCTTTTTTATAAAGAGAAGGCCAATTATTAACATCTTCATCGGCGAATACAAAACCGATCTCGGCTGTTTCTTCTCGACCTCGAATCAAAGCGAAGTCGCCGAATTCATAATGATCTTCAATGTAACGACGAAATTCTTTGGCTTTGGTTAATTGAATAGAAAACACCTCTTTTCAGAGGTATTATACCCTTTTTTCCCTTCCTTGCCAGAGGATTATAAAGAATGAGGAATGATTTATGGCCTGAATGAGTATTAATGCCCCCCTCGTCTATTGGGATTAAATATTTACCACTCAAACGTGAATCAGCTCAATATCATTAATTTTTTCTCTCTCCTGACCGAAAGAGACAGGAGAGAGGATGTTTTTAAAAAGTTTTACTCGTTTAAACGGCCAGCTCGAAAAGCAGTGAGATAATTCATGCAGTATTCATCCCGACCCATCAAGGCTTCACTGGCAAAAAGAATTCCCATGAGCTTGTCATCCAGAGGATCAATAATGGCGGCGTGAAGGCCAAAACCTATACTCAATGCTAAAAAGGACCGATTAATGAGTCGACGATTGGGCATTCCAAAGGAAATATTACTGAGACCACAGACGGTTCTCACACCAGGATAGGTTTGTGGAATTGCCTGGAGGGTTTCTAAAAACAATTTCCCTTGGTTTTGATCGGTACCGATGGGCACTACCAGCGGGTCAATAAAAAGATGCTCTCGAGGAATAGAATATTCATCAACAGCTTTGACTAAAGTCTCTACTAATTTCATTCGCTCTTCAACCGATTGCGGGATTCCTCCCTCCCCCATCGCCAACCCGACCACCAAAGCATCGTATTTTTTCACAATTGGAAGCAAGGCTTTGATTCGATTTTCCTCAGCGGTAAATGAATTAATCATCACCTCTTTTTTGTTATAGACGGTGAGGGCTTCCTCTAAAGCTTGATCATTGGCAGAATCTAAGCATAGCGGAATTTCAACCGCATCTTGAATAGACTCGACCAACCATTTCAGATCAGCAACTTCCTTGGTGGCTTCGGTGCCGGCATTGACATCAATAAAAGCTGCACCAGCCTTTTCCTGTTTTTGAGCTTCTTGAATAAAAAATTCCTGATCTTTTTTCTCCAGTGCTTCCCGGATGGCTTTCCGGGTGGCATTGATTCGTTCGGCGACTATAATCATAACTCCACCTCCTCTTTCGAAAGGGTTACGTTGAGTTTATCACTTAATAATTTTGCTAAGTAAAATGATCCAGCTACCACTAAGGGCAAGTGGAATTCAGTTGCGTATTGAAGAGCTTTCTCCCAAGCCTGGTAGGGGTCATTGATCACTTCATGATGAGGAATAAGAGGTGCAAAGAAATGAACAATATCGGCTGGGAGGGCGGCTTTCGGATTAAAGGGTGTGGTTAAGATCACTCGGGATTCCATTTGAAAGAGTTCTTCAGCAATTCCCGGAAAGTCCTTTCCATTTAAAAAACCTAAGAGAAAGACGGCTTTTTTTATCCCCAAATAATCTCTCAGAGTATGACACAAAGTGGCAAAAGATGCCTGATTGTGAGCCACGTCGAAAATGGTTAAGGGTGATGAACCTATAACTTGAATTCGTCCCGGCCAAACTGCTTCATTGAGAAGGTTTTGGAGCTGCTGATTGGATGGTAAATATCCTAAATGTTCCGCGCTGAGCAAAGCAGTAAGAAAATTTTCAACCTGTTGATCACCTAACAACGGTAAGGAAAAAATTCCCTCTCGGCCAGATTTTGCTAGCAGTTCAAAAACCGATCCATTTGCGCTTCGGCTGCGAATTCGGTAGGTGTAATAATCTTCAAGAGGAAATACTGGAACCCGCAGATTTTCAACAACTTGCATTATAGTGGTCTTGGCGGATTTTTTTTCCTGAAGCCCTAAAATAAGAGGAATATAGGGACGGAGAATACCGGCTTTTTCTTGAGCAATTTGAGGAATGGTTTCACCTAATATTTCGGTATGGTCATAACTTATCGGAGTGATAACGGTGAGAATTGGATTGGCAACATTGGTTGCATCCAAACGGCCTCCAAGCCCTACCTCCATGATGGAATAATCAGCTTTTCTTTTTTTAAAATATTGGAAAGCCAAGGCAACCGAAACCTCGAAATAGGTAGGCTTACCATAAAGAGAATATTTTTCCATGTGGTTGATAACTGGGAAAATATCGGTTACTAACTGAGCAAGTTCTTCAGGTTGAATAATTTCTCCATTAAACCGCAGGCGTTCCCGAAAAGTGAGAAGGTGTGGCTTAATATACAAGCCGCATTTCTTCTGTTGGGAAGCTAATATCCGTTCCAAATAATAGCAGGTGCTTCCCTTTCCTTTGGTACCAGCAACCAATATCACTGGTGAATGGGTATCGGGGTGTTCAAGGAGAGTCATGAATTCTCTCATCCGATCGAGCTTGAGGTCGGTGTAAGAAAAATCAGTTTTTTCATAATTAATTAATGAGTAGAGAGCTTGAATACTTTCTTGGAAGTTCATGTAATTGCCTCCGTCAGTACTCTTCCGGCATATTCTGGAGCTGCTGGTAAGTAAAAACCGGTCCATCTTTACAAACATAATAGGGTCCGATATTGCATCGACCACATTTTCCCAATCCGCATTTCATTCTCATTTCCAGTGTGGTAATAATATCAGGAGGTTGGAAACCCATTTCCAATAACGCCTTGATGGTAAATTTAATCATAATCGGAGGGCCACAGATGATGGACTTCCATTCTAATGGATTCACCTGAACGTTTTCCTTAAGTACATTGGGAACCAAGCCAACTGTACCCTTCCATTGGTCATCTCCTCGGTCAACGGTGAGTAAAAAGGTAATGTCTTCCCGATTTTGCCATTTTTTGAGTTCCCATTTAAAAACCAGATCCTGTGGTGAACGTGCTCCATAGAGAATGGTTACTTTTTTAAAATGATTTCGTTTTTCGGTATCTAAAACGTAGTTTATTAAGGAACGAAGCGGTGCCAATCCGATACCACCGGCTATGAAGAGTAGGTTTTGTCCGGTGAGGTCTGAAAGGGGAAAGGTATTCCCGTAAGGACCACGGATACCCAAACGATCGTTGGGATTAAGACGATGAATGGCAGAGGTTACTAAGCCAGTTCTTTTAATGCTAAATTCCAGTATCCCTTTTTGGGTTGGAGAGGAAGTGATGGAAATTGGGGCTTCTCCTACCCCTGGTACAAAAAGTTCAGCAAATTGTCCAGGGAGATGGGAAGAATTTTCACCTTCTAAGTCGAGACGAAAAGTCTTGATGTCGGAAGTCTCCGGGATGATTTCCATGATTTGATAGAGACGAGGAAGATAAATGTTTTTGTTTTCAAGATCGATTGCCAATTTTTTTTACCATCCTTTCAACAGCTTCCCGAATGTTCCAATTCACCGGGCAAATTTCGATGCATTTTCCACATCCAACACATCCATAAAGTCCTTCTTCCCGGAGAGGAAAATAGGAAAATTTATGGAGTACTCTCTGTCGAACTCTTTCTTTGAAGGTAGGTCGGGGATTATGTCCCGAGGCATGAAGGGTGAACTTGGGAAACATGCATGAATCCCAAGTTTTGAGTTGAAAACCTTTCAAACGTCCCTCGGCACTCATATCAAAGCATTGACAGGTTGGGCACAGAAAAGTGCAAGCTCCGCAATTCAAGCATTTCCAGCTCAAGTCTTCCCATTCTTGGTCTTCAAAGAGGTCATAAAGTCCTTGGGGGACATCTTCAGGAAGTTTCTCCTGATTGGCTTTCTCTTCCATCTGTTTTCGTAAAACTTCGATTTCTTCCTTTTCAGCTTTATTCAGTGTGGTTCCTTTTTCCATGATATCAAATTGCTCTGGTAGGTTGGTTTCGAGATAATATTCATCGTGAAAGGGAAGAATAAAGAGCGCATCAGGATGGGACCAATAAGGATTTCCACCTACCAAATGACAAAAACAGGTTGGCTCGGGATTCACACATCCTACGATGACCATTTTTAGTCCTTGGCGACGAGCCGCGTATCCACTTTCAGTTTCCGATGGTTGGAGAAAGACTCGATCAAGAACTTCATATATGGCTCGGGTTTCACAGGGAAGAGCCATCAGAAATCGGGGTGAAGCTGATGGCTGGATATTCTCAACGTTCCATTTTTGATTTTCCCAATGATAATTGAAAAGCTTGTCCCAGGGGAGAAAAAGGGCTTCTTTGATATTTTTTATTTCTTTTGATTGATCGCATAAAAGCTCAGGTTGGTGATGAGCTACCCTTTCGGTGACTAAAAAGTTTTTTTGATGGATTTTTAACCACTGAATGAGATCATTTTTGGTAATTTTTCCGGATTTCATAGCCATTACCTCACTTTACAAAGTCTCCGGGATCATTTTCCCGGTAAGTGAGCAAAGGTGCAGCGCTCTCTTGATCGGTTCCGGCTTCAAATTGAAATTGTTCACGAATGATCGCCTCAACTTTAAGTGGAAGTTGGGCAATGGGAATGGAAACCGGACAGGCTCTTTCACAAGCACCACATTCAACACAACGTCCAGCCATATGCATAGTCCGAACTAAATGGAAAAGGAAATTATCCGAAGGAGTTGGAGCCGGACTTACCCATTGGGGTTGAGTACTATCGGCAAAACATTCCTGACAGTAACAGAGAGGACAAGAGTTTCGACAGGCATAACAACGAATACATTTCCTCATTTCCTTCGACCACCGATCCCACCGTTCTTCTGAAGAAAGGTTATCGATTGGATCTAAGTAATCTTTTTGATAGGTCTGATAAGGACTGGTTGTTTGGAGTTTACCGATAAGCTGGTCATATTCAGGAGGGTTGGGATATCGACAGCGAAGGCAGGTTTTCTCAAGAAACAATTCCGGGTCAATTTGCTCGCCGCGGTAGAACCAACCAGTTTCTTTCCATTCGAAATCTTCAGGAGAAGCTTGAGGAAATTGCTTTTGAAGCTTTTCCCGATTGACCAGACCTGGGCAAGATAACCCAATCAAATAAAGTCGATCCCTTTTGATTTGATCCTCTTTTAGGAGAACCTGAACAGCCCGTGAATCACAACCTTTGACCATCAAAGCGATTTTATGCTGGGTATTTTTATAATATTTCAAATAACGGGCTAAGTTATTTCCACAAAAAGGATTCCAAACCAAGGCATCAGCCTGCTCTTCTTGGTTTATAACGATAGGTTCGGTTCGAAAGGGATAATGAGTGGAGCCATAACCAATTATTAAATCAACCGTTTTTTCCCGGAGTAATTTTTTGGCTAAATCTATGAGGATGCTTTCAAACATCGGTTGAAAACTCCTTTACTAATTTTCGAGAGGGACCGAGTGGCTTGACAGCATTGACGACCTCGGTGACCACCTCGGAGAATTTTTGTCCTTCAGAAGCTGAAACCCAGGAAAAATGGATACGATCAGCTTCGATTCCCGCCCAGACCAGCAGTTCCTTAAGAATGTAAAACTTACGGCGGGCATAGTAATTACCACTGATGTAATGACAATCACCAGGATGACAACCGGAAACCAGAACCCCATCGGCTCCTTCCCGAAGAGCTTTAAAAATATAGAGAGGATTAATAGCTCCAGAACAGGGAACACGAATCACCCGAATATTAGGAGGATATTGCATTCGAC
>MWBQ01000188.1 GCA_002069605.1 Candidatus Atribacteria bacterium ADurb.Bin276 | reverse complement strand
CCGTCCAAAAGTTGCTCATCCCTATGAATGTATCGTAGGATGTACTGGCTGCTATCCCCAATGTCCCAGTGAAGCCATTAGTTTTCCACCGCTTTCCATTCTTAAACAATACCGATAATGACCATGGAAAAAGTTCAGGTAAAAATAAATGCTGGAATTTGTGGATTTGTCACCGTGGTGGAGGCTCAGTCAAGTGATGGTCAAATGGTTCACCTTAAAATTGTGAGTCCCTGTGAAACGATCCGGAAATTGAATGACTCCATATCTGAAGTTGATGCCTTTAATGAAATCGGACAGGGATTTAATGGAGCTATATATCAGGTAGTTCAAAAAACCATCATAGGGTGTTGCAGCGGCTGCGTTGTTCCATCCGGTATCTATAAAGTGATGCAGGTTGCTGCTCAATTAGCCCTTCCTGCTCTGGCAACTATTGAATTTCTAAAGAAAGAGGAGATAAATCCATGAAACCTCTCTTACGAAAAATCCTTATTGTTGCCCTTTTGATAATGGCAGTGGTGGTGACTATTAATTTAAAGGGGAGTAAGGCTATCAGTCAAAAACAGCAGAACCTGGAGGTTGTTGGTACTGAGCTTCCAAAAGAATCAACCCCAGTTTCAATAATCAACGAAGCGGGGCTTCCCCGTTTCTTGGAACTTGGGGCGGACAAATGTGTTCCCTGCAAGATGATGCAACCGGTTCTGGAAGAACTTCGCCGGGAATATCCGGGAAAGCTTCAGGTTGATTTCGTCGATGTCTGGAAAGACCCAACCCAATCTCAGAAGTATGGAATTTTAGGCATTCCTACTCAGATATTGTTTGATGCTCATGGGAATGAAGTGTTCCGTCATTCTGGTTTTTTCCCCAAAGACCAAATTCTTAAAAAATTTGAGGAATTAGGTATTGCACTGAATAAGGAGGACTAAATGCGCAAGATTCCTGGTATACCCATATTCATATTAATCTCTTGTTTTGTTATCTCAATCCCAATTTTAGCCGAAGAAAAGGTACTCACCGTCGAAGAGGTCTACCTGGGTCTTAGTTCGGGACCATTGCGGGACGCTAAGTTAGCAACACTTCCGGATGGTATCCTATTAAGAGCTGGAAACCTCACCATTGACCAGCAGCAAGTTGATGAAAAAATTGCTCAATCAGAACCTGAACTCCAGGAACAGTTAAAAAGAAACGCCTTCTATGTTCTGGAACAAGCTGCTACCTATCCAATTCTTCTTTCTGAAGCGAAAAAATGGATGGCAACCCAGAATATTCAGTCCAATAATCCCAATGAGGATGAACACTTCAAGTTATACCTGGAAAGTTTAGTTCCTCCTGATCTTACCATATCCGATCAAGAAGCCCAGATTTTCTATGATCAAAACCATGAATCTTTTGGAGAAGTATCATTTAATGAAGTTAAGGAGACCGTGATTGATTACCTTCTTAGTCAAAAGAAACAAGAAGCCATTAATGCCTATGTTCGATCTTTAAGTCAACATTTGGAAATTGAAGTCAATGCCGATTGGGTGAAGGTGCAATCAGAAAGTGCATTGGACAATTCGGTTGATCAAGCACGTCGAAATGGCCTTCCGGTCATGGTTGACTTCGGTGCCAGTGGCTGTGTTCCCTGCGATATGATGGCGCCAATACTTGAAGAGCTTCAAATGAGTCTGAAAGAAAAATGTACCATCCTTTTCACCGATGTCCGAATTTATCAAGTCCTTTCCGCTCGCTACCAAATTTCCAATATTCCAACCCAGGTTTTTTTCGACCGAGAAGGTATCGAAGTTTTTCGCCATACCGGATTTTTCTCGAAAGAAGAAATTCTTGACAAGCTTGCCGAGCTGGGGGTCGATTAATCCATGGGTGAACTTTTTGCCACCCTGACCAACGCCATTGAAGGGAGTGCCGCGATTGCCCTGACGGCAGCATTGATTTGGGGAATATTAAGCATTCTTTTAAGTCCCTGTCATCTCGCCAGCATTCCACTTATTGTCGGCTTTATCACTCAGCAGGGAAAGCTGACCCTACATCGGGCGTTTTGGATCAGCACCTGGTTTTCCCTCGGTATACTTTCGACTATTGCCATTATTGGTATTATCACAGCCAGCTTGGGGCGAATGGCAGGAGATATAGGAGGATATGGAAATTATATTGTTGCAGTGATCTTTTTCATTGTTGGTCTTTCACTGCTCGATGTTATTCCCCTCAACTTTGGAGGGCCAGCTCAAGTTAAAAAAACCAGGGGAACGGGGATGACGGCAGCCTTTCTCCTTGGTTTTTTCTTTGGGATAGCCTTAGGGCCCTGTACATTTGCCTATATGGCACCGGTTTTAGGAGCAACATTCCGGGTAGGAGCAACCACTCCTTTGCTAGCCGTTGGGCTTCTCATTACCTATGGAATAGGGCATTGTGCGGTGATTGTTTTAGCCGGAACCTTTACTCAGACCGTTCAGAAGTATCTGCGCTGGAATGAAACCTCAATGGCAGCGAATATCGTAAAGAAAGTCTGTGGAGTCTTAGTTCTTTTTGGCGGTTTGTATCTTATCTATACTGCACCTTAATAAATAAAGGAGAGATTAAGAATGAAAAAAATGGTCTTGGTTATTCTTATTCTTTTTGTCGGTATTTTAATATTCAGTGCCTGGAGCTGTGCAGAAGACAAAGCTTGTAGTTGCGGTCAGACTCCACCGGTTGATAATTCTATTCCCGATATCAGCCAACCGACCATTCCGTCAAATCCGTCATCTCCAGATAATAACTCCCCCTCCGGAATCAAAAAGAGTTCCAGTTCGTCAAAAACCACCCTGGTCGATTATTCAGTCCTGACCATCACGCAATTTACTATCAAAGATAACCGGTACCGGGTGAATGGGATTACCGATTTGCCTTCCGGAACTCGTCTGGTTGTTTCGCTCAAAGCCAATCCTGAAACAACCTTCAACCTCCAAAAAATCATTGAAGTTCAGAATGGATCTTTCACCGCCTCCTTTCGAGTCACTCCAGATTTTCCCAATGAGGAGGAGAAATTACTGATTGAGGTCGTCTGTGATCCAAAAATTCAAAACATTAGCACCAGTAACCGCATTGATCGTTATGGGGAGAATTTGACAGGGGAGAAAATGATTCTTGTGGGCAAGGTGCAGATTCTAAAGGACACAAATATTTTTGATCTTAGTTAATTAATCATCAGGAAAAAATATCAATAAATGTTTTCATTAAACTTATCGTTTGGGTAATCACAGATTGAAAAGGGGAGAGAATCATTAATGAAAGAAAAGGACCGTTCTTTAGGTATTTTTGAAAAATATCTTACTCTGTGGGTTGCTCTCTGTATTCTATTAGGGGTTATGATAGGGCAGTGGATACCCGTTTTTCCTAAGGCAATGTCTAAACTCGAAGTCAGTCGAGTCTCGATTCCAGTTGCCATACTCATTTGGCTGATGATTTATCCAATGATGTTGCAGATCGATTTCGCCAGTATCAAGAGATCAATGAAAAAACCCAAAGGGCTGGTTATAACCCTTATTGTTAATTGGGCGATCAAGCCTTTCACCATGCTATTACTTTCCTGGTTATTTTTAAAATATATCTTTGCTCCCTATATTGGTCCTGTCCTGGGAAGCCAATACGTCGCCGGAGCTATCCTTCTTGGCGCAGCTCCATGTACCGCCATGGTCTTCGTCTGGAGCTATTTAACTAAAGGCGATCCGGCTTATACTCTGGTACAGGTGGCGATCAATGATTTGGTAATCCTCTTTCTCTATGCTCCCATTGTCATTTTCCAGCTGGGAGTGGCCCGGATCCAGATCCCTTATGACACTGTTCTCCTTTCGGTGGTGTTGTTTGTAGTGATACCACTTACCTTAGGCTATTATACCCGCAAAAAACTTATTGAGAAAAAGGGACTGGAATGGTTTGAATACAATTTTCTTCCCGGTTTGAAACCCTGGACCATCATCGGGCTTTTACTCACTTTAATTCTTCTTTTTTCATACCAGGGTGATGTTATTCTTAAGCAGCCTCTTCACATCCTGTTAATTGCCATTCCTCTGACTATTCAGACTTACGTTATTTTCTTTATTGGATATCTATGGGCTAAAAAATGGAAGCTTGAATATGCAGTCGCTGCTCCAGCTGGCCTTATTGGTGCCAGTAACTTCTTTGAACTGGCTGTTGCAGTTGCTATTTCTCTCTTTGGGTTGAGTTCCGGTGCGGCTCTGGCAACCGTTGTTGGAGTTCTTGAAGAAGTGCCGATAATGCTCAGCTTGGTCTTTATTGCCAATCGAACCCAACACTGGTTTCCAAAAGCTTCAAAAGTGTGAGTTGATAGAATTCTTTATAATTTGCCCAATATCTCTATTATTTTTAATAACTAGAGTGATACCATGAAAATTGCGGTTTTATCGGATATCCATTCGAATCTTCCGGCGCTGAAAGCCGTATTGCGAGATATTGAAAATCTCCAACCGGATAAAATGATCTGTTTAGGAGATTTAGTGGGATACGCGCCCTTCCCAAATGAGGTTGTCTCAATCATCCAATCACTCAATATCCCAGTTATTATGGGAAACTATGACCAGGGAGTTGGAAATGACCTGGATGATTGTGGGTGTGCGTATAGAACCGATGAAGAAAGAAGATTGGGAGTTATTTCTATCGAATGGACCAAAAAAATGACCACCTCGGAAAACAAAAGATATTTAAGAAATCTTCTCCCTCGCTATCAATTAACCCATGGATCCTATCAATTGCTTTTTGTTCATGGCAGCCCACGCCGAATCAATGAATACCTTTTTCCCGATCGACCCGACGAGAACCTTGTCCACACGATGATGAATGAGTCAGCCAATGTATTAATTTGTGGCCATATTCATCGTCCTTTTTCCCGCAAGGTCCAGGATGTTTGGTTTATCAATGATGGAAGCGTCGGACGTCCCAAAGATGGAGACTGGAGAGCGGGATGGGTGTTGCTTACCATTCTGGATAATCACGCTCTCCAAATCGAATTGAGAAGGTGTGAATACGATCTCGAAATTCTCAAAACTTCCTATGCAAATTCCAAGCTCCCAACCAAATATTATCTTGATCTTTTACCAAATAAAGTTTTGTAATAATGTACATACCCTTATCGATCATTGGATTAAGGAACTAATCGCAATTTCCAAATATTTTATAGAGACTTTGAGAATTATCTTCTTTACATCGCAAGACTATAGCTTCTTTGCAGTGACATTAAGACTCGTCACATAATCACCAGGTTTTGTCTCGGGGGGTAAGTGTTTGGAAATCTCAACGTATAAAGGATCAGACCAGGTGGACATTTGATCAATAAAATCAGAGTTCATTTTACAATCGACAATAAACAATCCAGCAGAGTGAATCATCTCCCTGGTTTCTTCAATTAATACTGCTCCCGCAATGCAGCCAACCAATGCTCTTACTGATTCTCGAACCGCTTCCGGCAATGGCTTCAAAAGCGCGAGATCGGAGACTGAAACTCGGCCACCCGGTTTCAATACCCGTGCTATTTCTCGCCAAACCTGGGCTTTATCCGGTGAGAGATTAATAACACAATTTGATATTACTACATCAATACTTTCATCCGCTATAGGCAGATGTTCAATCTCTCCCAGGCGAAATTCAACGTTATCCAAACCACTCAATGCTTTGAAGGAGAGGGTATTCCGTCGTGCCTTATCAACCATATCCGGTGTCATATCAACACCAATGACCCGCCCAGCAGATCCAACCTTTTTCGCTGAGATAAAGACGTCAAAACCACCACCAGCACCAAGATCCAGAACCACTTCTCCTGGTTGAAGTAAGGCAATCGCCACTGGATTACCACAAGATAATCCCATATTCGCTCCATCTGGAAGAATGGAAAGCTCTTCCTGTTGATACCCTAAGTTAGTTGCTACAAATTCAGCTGATGTATTCCCACAGCAGGATGATCCACAGCAGGATTTATCCTGTTGGGCAACCTCACCATATGCTTTACGGACAATTTCTCGCAGGTCATAATTATCAGACGAATTTTTTTGGTTATTCATTATAAACCTCCATTTAATCAACTATTTCTATGATCACAATATTCATCAAGTTAGTGATTTATTGGTGAATAGAAATTTATCTATCTCCAAATAGAATACGCAGAAGTTTTCATATTTAGATAAATTATTATCATCCTACCTCACTTAATGAGTGGTAGGTCCAGGTATACTTTGACACAACTCATCAAGTTTCATTTTTAGAATTTCCTGTAGTCTTTTATTGTCTTTCATAATAAGAGGGCTGGATCGATTCGATGTAATGGTCCAATTTATCGCCTGTAATATGAGTTCAGAAGGACTTTCATAGTTTATGTGATAGTAAGACCAACGGCCTTCTTTTCGTAAATCAACCAATCCGGCTTGTTTGAGTATCCATAAATGTTTGGATACTGTCGATGGTGCAAGTCCAAGGAGAACGATAAGCTGACAAACACATAATTCCCGACCGTCTAAAGCCAATAGGATCCGTACTCGATTTACATCAGAAAGCGCTTTGGTTATGGTAATGAACTCTTTCACATTCTCCTCCCCATTTCGTTATTTCGAGAATTATAAAATTATTCGTTTTTTAAGTCAATTCTATAGAATGATTTATTAGTAGATTCTTGATATCCGTCATTCTAAAAGTAGATTTAATTTTATGAGTAGAATAAAATTTGAGAGGAGAGTAGTTAGAAATCAATTGCATGTGTCAAATAATGTTCGCAATTTACTCTTAGCAAACACCGGAGGCTTTTTTAAACACAGAGATGACCTTACTTTAATGAAAAGTCAGTTCTCTTTAAACAATTACTCGATTGATTCACCTTTTTGAGCCATCGGATATTCCGCCTCGATGAAGTTTTTGATTCGTACAACCTTCATTTTGGAGTCTCCGGTGGCTTTTTTTAAGGTGAGAAATTGCGAACTTTAGTATACGTTATCAAGAGACAAGGAAGATTCCTAGTAATTCAAATTACTTTTTCAATTCTCATTTATTTAACTCTGTTATCAGCTTCTGATATTTAGCTCTCTTGCTTCCAGCGCTGACAGACATGGTTATCCCCATTGCATCCATTATTTCATCTTCTTGGACTCCATATTCAACCGCTTTTTTATAATGATGCTCAATACAAGGGACACAATCCACTATAATTGAACAGGCTAAAGCAATGAGTTCTTTGGTTTTTCCGTCTAAAATCTTTGGTTCATAAGCTTTGTCTGAAAATTGGTTATACAATTCATCCAGTTCTTTTAATAAGAACATTTTCTTCCCTCCATGCTTTGTTTTTAAGAAATAAAGTTCTTCTCCCAAATACTTGATAAAAAATTCAAATAAAAATAGTCACCGCTTGCTTTTCTGGATACAGTATTTGTATTAACAAAATCCATCCAGATGAGGCAAAGCGATGTCCCAGATACAGCTTAAATCCTTTTTTGATTTTTGTCGAGTGAAGGTAGCCAACCAATCCTTCGATCAAGAAAAACAACTGGTCACCGTGTCCATCCACCCTTATAAGCACTATGACCTAGTATGTCAACGTTGTCAGCGTTAAGTGAAAGAAGTTCATTCCTATCATGAACGGACAGTAAGAGATCTCAATTTTCCCAATTCATTAATATCATTTTTTCTCTCAGCTCTAAAAAGGAAATTTTCATGACTGGTATTTACAATCTGGGTCCTTTTTTATTGTAATCTTACATCAATCTTTTTTTCCTATAATGAATGAGGATCTTTTTTATCTCAATTTTAATCTTATTTCATATCGCTTATCGCCTGACTCGCTTAATATACGATATTAGCCAGTTTGTTGATGAGAACAAGCCTACAATCACCCTCATCCTTGGATACAAGTTTATCGATCCAGTAAGTATTGGCTTGGATTCGGGGGAAGTAGGATTTGAGAACTTTTCCTAGTATTAATGACACCTCCTAAAATGATGGTGCTATAAAAATCATTTTTTGTGGCTAATTTCTGAAAACATATCTGCGGTTTTTGAGAAGTAGTAAAAACACGTATGACGGGCTCCCGGCACCACCTAAACCGTACGCCTGAAGTGTGTTTATGTAGACTTTAAGCTCTTTTTCACGATTCGCTTCAATCCTACTGATGATAATTTTCGCTGTGTTTTTCCTAACTGCTAAATCTTCATCATCCAAATCTTCTCTCGATGAAGCCAATTGCGCTTGTATTTCATCTTCACCGTACGCAATTTTTTCCTTGGTCCGCTGAATGCTTTCGATTTCCTCAATAATAGTTTGCTTCTGTAGTTCCAATTCTTCCATCCGATCTTTGAGCTCCCTTGAATACATACCATCCTCGATGGCTTGCCGAATATTCCCAATTTTCTTTTCAACCTGGAGGAGTTCCTTATCATATTGTTTAATCGATACGGTATGATTTTCAGTAAAAGATTGAAGGAAATTCTGCAGAGATTTGATATATGCTTTACTCATAGGGGTGTTCTTCACCATTTCCATGACAATATCTTCAACTTTATCCTGACGGAGATAATATTTGCAGGTTTCGCAATTGTAGTATCCTGTCTTTAGCTGTTTCCTCTTTATTGTATGTTCGACCAACGGTTTTCCGCAATGTTCACAAACCAGTAATCCTGATAGCCAGAAGGTGTTATTCCGGTTTCTCTGATTGATTTGTCTACGCTTGGCAAAAATAGTCTGGACCGTCGACAGGCATGGAAATAAAAAGTAATTGTTCTCTCTGTGTATCACCTTCTTCGCCTCTTCTTGGTTTTTTAGAACTGACCACCCTGCCAAGGAGGGATGGCTTCATATTTAGTCCCCTCAGTTCGCTGAAGGTCCAGGAGTGGTGATCTCCGGACTTTAATTTAGATCACTCCTGACTTCGGTTCGGGGGAGGGTTGTTAATAGCTCTATATAGAGAAAAAAAAGGATTCATGAGATGACGTATAGGGGCAATTAGTTCATTAATATGAAGAATAACACCTATTGAGAAATTAAATAGACTTAAATTGGCTCTCATAAAGCGGTTTTTTCTTGGTATCCTTCTCTTTTTTTCAATTCCTTTTCGATTTTTGCTGCTATCTCGCTCGGATTCTTGCCGGTAAGTATCAAGTCCAGAGCTTCTTCGCTCGACACGATAAATCCAAGCTTGCTTCCCAGGATGACGATTGCATCTTCAGATGAGATCATCGCGCCCTCAAAATACAATGGTTCAGAATGACATCAAATTTTTATTTATCATTAGATTTACATGATTGATTCAAAAGGAACCCTCTCCAAGAAATATTCGCCTTTAAGCTCCAATTCCATGAAGAGGGAATGTTGTTTATAAAATGAAAATTTTCTAAAAGTTAATTTATTTATCCTCTATCCGATTAAAGCTGCCAATATTGCCTTCGTTGAGCATATCAACAACCATTTTACTCGCCTTCCCTAAAGGATCAATTTGAAAATGGACAAACCCGCCTACATCCAAATAATCCGGAATAGAAACCATGAAGGTATCTCGGTTCCAGGGTGAAAAAACTATTTTGGTTTGTTTAGGACCAATAGTAAATACTAAGTTGTCTCCTTCTATGTTAACCACTGCTTCACCATATACCGGATTTTCGTATTTTCCAGTATAGGCTTCTAAGGGGAGAGGTTTTTCTTTTGGAATGTCGGGTAACTCGTCACTCTGGGATTGGGCTGCTTTGGCTTCTTTCAGGTTTTCAGTACTCCAATCTTTAAGGGGGTTTCCTAAATAGAGATCGATAAATCTTTTTATCAGTGCTTCTGGAAGCTTTGTATCTGCCATATTGGTGAGAATTGCAAATCCTAATTGAATCTGGGGTATTAATTGTATCAATGACTTTATTCCAGAAGTACCTCCAGTGTGCCAGATAAAAGTAGGATAAGGCTCATTATCAGTCGTTACCCAGGCTAAATCATAATAATTTCTTCCGGGAAATTTTTCATCTTGGATGATGGTTTTTGCAGAATGCATGTATTTAACATTCTCTTTGCTAATAAGCTGTTTTTGATCATATACTCCTTCGTTAAGTTGAAGAATTATCCATTTTGCCATATCAACAACATTCGAATTGATTCCTCCCGCCGGTCCATAGACGTAAACCCAATCTATATATTGCCAATCCATGGGGAGGACGAACGCTTGACCGTTTTTATTTTGATGGAGGTAGGCGACATTTGAGGATTGAACAAAACCGTTCTGAGTATAGGTAGTATTATTCATGCCTAATGGATCTAATATTCTTTCACGCAAATTCTCTTCCCAAGTTTTCCCTGAAATCTCTTCAACCAGGGCAGCTGCCACTAGAAATAGATTGTTCATATAAGCAAATTCACTACGAAAACTGCTTATGGGTTGAATATAACAGATGGAATGGATGATATGTTTTCGATCAAACCCAATAAATGAAAGCAAGTCGCTTGCATATCCAGGCATTCCGCTATGTTGAGCCATGACATCATCAATTAGGAATTCTCTGGTTACCCAGGGATCATACATCATAAAATCTGGTAAATAGTCGATTACTTTGTCTTTCCAATTTAATTTTCCTTCGTCGACCATCATAGCAACAAGTGCAGCAGTAAAAGCTTTTGATGTTGAACCAATTTGAAAAATGGTATTTTCATTAACCGGATCGTCTTCACCTTGTTTTTTTACTCCAAATCCATTAGCATAAATCATTTTATCCCCTTGGACGATGGATATAGCCATTCCTGGGATACCCCAATCTTTTCGACTTTGTTCTGCATAAGCTTCGAAATCAGCAAGAATTTTCTGTAAAGTTTCTTGATCGGGAGGATTTATTTTTTCGCTGGCTAAAGCAGATACCGAAATTAACAATATACAAATTATAATAAAAAACATGAAAAATGAAGAATTAGTCATAAGTAGTTTAGACTTGTTTTTTCTCATTTTTTTCTCCTTTTTTATATTTTTTGTTTCCTAAGCAAAAACTTGACTATCTCTTTCCAAAGAATTTTTTGATATTTTTGAATGGCCATTGCTAATAATTTATTTATAATTATCGGCAAAATTTTGAATTTCATCACTAATTTTGTTTTTTCTCTTTTTGTCTTCAAGACAAATTGTTATGTTATTTTGCGTTATAAGAAAAGAATGGAAAATGTCATTTGGGCAATGAGGTGATAGGAAAACTATTTCATCATAATGAATAGCGAACGGCTATATTCACACCTATAATCTCAAGATTTTAGATGCCTTGCTCGAAAAGGATTTCGAGGTTCTCCCTCCTTTTTTGATGGGGTAGAAGAGGGGACCAGAATTGCTCCCCCGATAAAGTACACAGCTATTCACCGCATCAAACGCTCCATTATAAAAATAAGCGTACCGTTATTTGTTTCTTTTTTCTCCGGATAACCAATTTCTTTTTCTGTTTCATAATCATCTCGGTTCAATTCCATCGCTTCAATTCGACGAAAATAGGTTCCCAACAAAACAACAATGAGGGTAGTATAAAGAAATCCCGTGGATTATCTTCATGAAGTTTTTTCTTGGTTTAAGAAGAGTTTGAAAAGAGGAGAGTTGATATCTGGATTTTTTATTTAAGCAATCGTTATAGTTCATCAAGATTTTAAGTGATTCAATTCGGAGGAGAGGCCTCATCAGTCTCTTCAAAATATGATCCCAGCTGAAGTCTATTTCAATAAGCAGCCAATGTGTGCTAATGAATTTTAATAAAATGACTATAAAACCAATAATCAAAACTGAAAAATCATGGATTTATACCAATAAATGTATTCAAATTAAACCGGAGTTTATCACCTTAAATTGAGTTGAATATTGTCTTGACAAAGGAGTACACTTTAGATGTCCAAAAAGCTCATACCCTTTTTCAAAGGTTGAATATGGTGTAAGTTTTTTAAAAATCAATTTTTTGTAG
>MWBQ01000187.1 GCA_002069605.1 Candidatus Atribacteria bacterium ADurb.Bin276 | reverse complement strand
CCCCCTGAATCCCCCCTCAATGGGGGAATAAATTCAACAATTCCCCTCCTTGGAGGGGTGCCGCTTTACGGCGGGGAGGGTGTCTTTCGCTTTTCCCTCGTTATCCTGAGAAAAGGCTAAAGAAATACGAATAAAAGATGAGATCCTCACGGCTTCTAAATACGATGCCTCAGGATGACGCCGATAGCATGAGATGAGATTCTCACGTCGTATAATACGCTCCTAAGAATGATGGGGTGGGTGGATGGGATTGTTACATTGCCTAACCAAAAAACGGTTGAACTCCTAGCAATGACGGATTTAATTGGGATTTTTCATTTTTACCTATAGCTGCAAAGCAACATAAAGACTGATGAAGGGGGGGGAGTTGAAGATGAATAGGAGGAATTTTTTTATTGTTCTTATTCTGTTATTTTTGGTATTTACATTATTTCCTTTTGATAAAGCAGCTATTGCCACGAATACAGATCAATTTATACTAAAAAGTCCGTCCTTTACCGAAGGAAGCATGATCCCAAAAAAGTTTACTTGTGAAGGGGAGAACATTTCTCCAGAATTAATCTGGGAGAACCTTCCAGAGGGCACGGTTAGTCTGGTCCTTATCTGTGAAGACCCTGATGCTCCGGTTGGGATATGGACTCACTGGGTTCTATACAATATTCCTGCGGGATTGCATTCGATTCCTGAAAACCTGAATAGTCAAGAAGAATTGATTACTCAAGAGAAGATTTTAACTGGAATGAATGATTTTAAAAAATTGGGATATGGGGGTCCTTGTCCACCTCCGGGTAAACCACATCGCTATTTTTTCCGCCTGTTGGCTTTAAATACAAAACTTGATCAGAAAACAGGATTAAATCGAGATCAAGTATTGGCAGCTATCAAAGGAAAGGTTATAGAAGAAGCACAACTTGTTGGATTATACAGTCGTTAAAAAAATAAAACCTATTCAATAAAACTCATAACTGGAGGATAAATAATATGTATCCGTGGCACGCAACTTTTCACATGGGTATTGTCCATTTTATGGCTTACCCTCAGGTTAAAACCGAGGACGAAATCTTAAAATCTGTCCATAAAATTTTAAACGATGACTTTTTCCAAGCAATTGAAGTGAATATGTTATATGAAGATAACATTTTGGAAAAAATTTCAGCTCTATGTGAAACAGCCGATGTTGAATTTTTACTCGGGGCACAACCATTTCTTTTATCAAAAAAGATCAATCTCAATGCAGGAAATGATGAAGAAAGACACCAGGCGATTCAATTATGCAAAATGCAAATTGAGCGCTCATATCGGTGCCGGGCCCGTGCTTTAACCTTTTTATCGGGCCAGTACGACTTCACAGAAAAAAAAGATGAATTAAAACAAAATTTGATTCATTCTTTAAGAGAATTGTGCCGTTATTCCCAAGAAATAGGAAATACAGCAGGATATCAATTGGGGATCGACCTCGAAATATTTGATCATACTGTTGATAAAAAAGTATTAATCGGTCCAGCTCCCGATGCCTTTGATATAGCAAAAAGCGTAAAAGCTGATTATCCAGCTTTTTCTTTAACTGTTGACCTTTCTCACCTACCTTTAACCTTTGAGGACCCATACTACGTTTTGAAACTATTGGCTCCCTTTATTGGCCATGTTCATATAGGAAACGGTATCCTGGAAAAGAAAAATCCTTTTTATGGAGATCATCATCCACGTTTTGGAATTGCCGGTGGTTGTAATGATTATCAAGAGGTAGCCTATTTTATGATTGCTCTTGAAAAAATTGATTATTTTAATCAAAGGGTAATGACTAAAAAACCAGTTATTTCTTTTGAAGTCAAACCATTACCTCATGAAGATTCGGATTTAGTTGTAGCCAATTCAAAAAGAAAATTTTTAGCGGCTTTAGATAAAGCTCACATAGATTATAAAGAATTGGGGTATAAATTATGACAAAACCTAGAATATTTGTGACCCGAAGAATTCCCCAAGAGGGTTTGGAAATCTTAAAAAGATGTTGCCAGGTAGAAGTGAGTGATTATGACGGGGTAATTCCTCGATCTCTTCTCTTGGAAAAAGTAAAAGATACCGATGGTTTATTAGTTCTTCTTACTGATATGATTGATAAAAAAGTAATTGTTGCGGCAGGAAAGAAACTCCGAGTTATTTCTAATTATGCAGTAGGATATAACAATATTGATGTGGTTGAAGCGACCAAAAGAGGGATAATGGTTACCAATACCCCCGGGGTCCTTACCGAAACAACCGCAGATTTAGCTTGGGCACTTCTGATGTGTATTGGCCGGCGTATTGTTGAAGGAGACAAGTTGGTTCGAGCTGGTAAATTCCGAGGTTGGGAACCAATGTTGTTATTAGGGACTGATATCCATGAATCAACCTTAGGGCTCATTGGTTTTGGTAGAATAGGACAAGCTATGGCTCGGCGGGCCAAGGGATTTAATCTCAAAGTTATATATTATGATAGGGAACCTGTTCCTCCTATTATAGAAAAAGAATTAGGAGCAAGTTATGTAAGTTTTGATGAACTCCTTCGAAAAAGCGATTTTATTTCTGTACATGTTCCGCTGACTGAGGAAACTTTTCATCTCATTGGCCAGGAAGAATTTAGTATGATGAAAAAAGAAAGTTATTTAATCAATACTGCTCGAGGACCAATAATTGACGAAAAGGCTTTGGTTAAAGCGCTAAAAGGTGGTGTCATTCGTGGAGCAGCACTGGATGTTTTTGAAAACGAACCAGCGATTGAGCAGGAATTGATGAATATGGACAATGTCGTGATAGTTCCGCACATTGGTTCGGCTTCCTATCGGACGAGAACAAAAATGGCAATCATGGCGGCAAAAAATTTAATTAGTGCTTTAAAGGGAGAAAGACCAGAATTTTTAGTCAATTCAGAGGTATTGGGTAAAAATTAATATAAACTGAAAAACTTATTATCCTGAAAATACCATCAAATGAATTCCTCTCCTTGGAGGGGTGCCGCTTTACGGCGGGGAGGGTGCTTTTCATCTGTCATCCTGAGCCCTCGCTTATCAAGGGCATGAGGATCTCATCTTTTAAATGCAATGGAATTGGTGAATTGTGGAACTGTGGAATTGGATAAAATCGTGTATTTAAAAACTTAAAAAATCACCCAATTCAGCCTTTATTGAGCCCAATCTTCTTCTAGTGTAGCGACATGCCATGGCATGTCGAATCTTGGGTTTTCATTCCCATCTAATGCAGATAGTCAGCATGAAGGCTTATTCTGAAAATAAAGGAATTGTTAAAAAGCGAACAAGCAAAAAAGAGAAAGGCACACCCCTCTAAATCCCCCCCTCAATGGGGGAATAAATTCAACAATTCCCCTCCTTGGAGGGGTGCCGCTTTCGCGGCGGGGAGGGTGCTTATATGTTTTTTATGGTTATCTTGAGAAAAGAGAAAGAAACATATATAAAAGATGAGATCCTCACGCGGGAAAGCACCAATCCTGATGATGCATCAATATATAATTCCTTCTCCCTATTCGTACAGAGAAGGTCAGGATGAGGGTGGAAGTACGGATTGAGATCCAGATTAGATGTTTTGAAATTATGCTTGGGAAAGATGCTCAGGTTTCCCCCTCACCTTAATCCTCTCCCACTAGGGGAGAGGAAAGCAAATAAAAAGATGAGATTCTCACGTCGCATAATACACTCCTCAGAATGACCGAGTGAGTGGATGAGATCACCACACCGTCACATCAAAGAACGGTTGTTAATCAAATATTGGTAATTTTGCATTTTTCGCCCTCAAATTGGATAGTGGTATGGTTAATTTGAAATTCA
>MWBQ01000186.1 GCA_002069605.1 Candidatus Atribacteria bacterium ADurb.Bin276 | reverse complement strand
ATTGATCCATTATTGCTCCTAAGAAATCTAAGGTAATTCGAGCTGCTAACTGAGACGTTATTTCTCCAGAATCATATAATGGATTGACTTCAACCAGATCAAAGCCAAGGATTCGACCTTTGGTTGGTAAAGCTGTAAGAAGCTGCTTTACCTGGAAATAACTCAATCCCCCCGGTTCGGGCGTTCCGGTGCCGGGTGCAATTGAAGGGTCAAATACATCGATATCGATAGTGACGTACATATTTTCTGATTGGGGAATTTCTCCAATGACCCAATTCAAACCTTTTTCAAAAACCTGTTGAACAGTGATGATTTTTGTGCCGAATTTTTTTGCTTCCAAGAAAGTATTTTTATCATTGAGCAAACCTCGAATACCGATCTGGGTAATTTGACCAATATTCCCTAATTCTGAAATTCTCTTGATTGGACTACCATGGGAATAGATCATCCCTAACCCACCGCTATCATTGGCAAAATCAAGATGGGTATCCAATTGAATGATATCCAATTTTTCATTCGAAAATGCTTTGACAATTGGATAACTAATGGAATGATCGCCCCCAAAAATTACCGGAAAAACATTTGCTTCAATTATCTTTTTGGTTATTTTCTCAATTGATTGAACATTTAATTCGGTCATGGTAGGAAATATTGGCATATCACCGTAATCGATAGCTCTCATTTCCTTGAGGATGAATCGTCCCAATTCGACATCAAAAATCCCTTCCCCATCATAAAATTCAGCCCCATACATCTGTGATGCTAAACGAATCGAACGAGGACCAAAACGAGTTCCTGCTCGATTGGTAGTAGCTTGATCCAAAGGTACTCCTACCATGGCAACATCTACGTTATGCAGCTCTTTTGAGTGAGGAAATTTAAAAAAAGTTGGTACATCACTATAGGAAAAATGGCTTCTATCAATTTTCTCGAAGTCCATAACAGCACCTTCTCGTATTTTTAACTCATCTTTTTCTAAAAATGAACTTTTATGATTTTTAAATCTTTAAGTACCAATCCTTTCTTTTTTTGACTTACGCTCATCCTTTGATTTCTTGAAATATCCCTTTTTCTTTAAATATTTTTGGATCGTAAACCTTCACTCCTTGAACCACTCGATGAATAACTCCGGTCTTGCTCGGTGAATCGGGTTTGAAACCGAGGTGAAGGGATTTAAATAAACCCAACAATTGCCCAATCATGACATAGACTGGTGGAGTAAGAGAGTCGGGAAGAGCTGCTTGGGAATCACTCTTGATATCAATCATTTCATCTCCATAGCGACTGATTTCATCATCCAGTCCCTCTCCGATAAGAATGGTCATTTTTCCCAACTCCTGCTGTCGGATTTCCTTCAAGAGTTCCGCTTCATAACGGCGAACGTAGGGATCAGAAGCAAGAAAAGCGACGACCAGCGTGTGTTTATCGATGACCGCTTTTGGTCCGTGGCGTACATCAAGGAAGGTATTGTACCCACACATGATCTGTCCACTAGTGAGCTCCTGGAGCTTGAGGTGGGATTCAATAGCTGTTCCAAAGTGACTGCCACTTCCCAAAAAGACCGCTCTTTGGAAATCACTTTCAGCGATTTTCTTAACCACTTCCGGTGCCATTGCAAGCACCTTTCTTCCAGCAACCACCAGTTGGGGAAGCTTTTGGGTATACTCATCAGGGGAATAAATTTGGGAACAAGCTTGACCGGCAATCACCATATTACTGAAAGATGCCGTCATGGCTAACCCCCGGTCATTGGTTTTCTCATCAAGATCGATGACCAGACTGTTGGGATCGTGCCGTGCTCTTCGGGCTAAACCACCCTCTTTATTGCAGGTAATCACCAGGTGGCAAATGGAATCGGAGAATTGACTGGCGATCTCATAGGCACCCCAACTTTCCGGACTGTCCCCGGAACGGGCAAAGGAGATCATCAGCGGATTGGTATGGGCAAAGTACTCGAAAGGATGGGTGACTAGCTTCCCGGTTGAAACCACTTGAACCGGAACTGGAAAACTTTGACGAAATATCCCCTGCAAACAATATCCGACAAACTCTGACGTACCGGCACCGGCTAAATAAATAACACTCTTCTTCTTTCCAGATAGAGACTCAAAAAGCTCAATTAACCTTTGACGGTATTGAAAGACTCTTTCCACACTCGATGTCCAGAGATCAACCTGATCATGAATCTCCTGGGGTGTGTACTGAATACCCAGAGCTTCTTTTTGGGTGTCATCGAGGGAAATGAATGCGGATAAAGGGTTCATCTGTATTTTGTCTCCTTTTCACTAAGTTTTTTCTATTAATTTCATTCATTCATTGTAAACGATGCCAATCATAATTCCTACAAGAAGTTTTTTATCTTGGAGAATAGCCCACTACCGGTTTTGAAAAATATCTATCTTTATCAACAAGGAAAATATTGATTTCATTGATACTTTTATTCTATTAGATTTATATAAAAAACTTGTGGAATCAATGGTTCAAAGGTACAATAACAAAACAAAATCCACCTTAGAAGAGGAATGGATTAGATATCGATGAAAAAGTTCCTTCTCTTATTATTAATAATATATTTATCTTTCTTTTTCAAAGTGAATGATGCGAATGGAACGCAAATTTTTATTACTCCTAATCCAACCATTGAGACAATTCAAGAAGAAACCATTGAAAGTCTTCAAAAGAAGATAGATGATGTAATTTCTCAGATCAATCTTACAGTCGGTTCTGAGCAAACTGAAAATGCTCAAAAATACGGTATAACCTTAGCAGAGCTCCGGTCTAGAACCAATAAATTAAGAGACCTCCAAATCACTTATCAGCAGCACAAAACCACCTTGGAAAAAAATAAAACTCTTCTTCTTGAAATTCAAACTATG
>MWBQ01000185.1 GCA_002069605.1 Candidatus Atribacteria bacterium ADurb.Bin276 | reverse complement strand
GATGAGATCCTCACGGCTTCAAAAAACGAGGGCTCAGGATGACGGATTAAAGGCACACCCCCCTAACCCCCCTCAATGGGGGAATTCATTTGATGGTATTTTCAGGATAGACCATACCTTATGATGGTGGTAATTGATTTGGAGTTTAATAAATCAGGAGGTTTTATCTTTTGGATGAAAATCAGCCCCTCTTAAATATTGTGAATGTTTCGAAGAGTTTTCCAGGAGTTCGAGCCTTAAATAAAGTGAATATGACTTTAATATCTGGGGAAGTACATGCTCTGGTCGGAGAAAATGGAGCCGGTAAATCCACTTTAGTGAAAATTATATCCGGAGCCTATGCCCCCGACGAAGGATCGATCGACATAGGGGACAAGTCTTTTCGATCTTTGAATCCTTATCAAGCCAGATTAAACGGAATTGCTACCGTTTATCAGGAACAACAATTGGTTCCCTGGTTGACCGTAGCAGAGAATATATTTTTAGGGATGGAACCTCGCACCCGTTGGGGAAGTATAGACTTTCCTACCATGAAACAAGAGGCTGAGGAGAGGATTCGCTCTTATGGCTTAAGTATTCAACCTACCGAGTTAGTTGCTGCTTTATCCGTAGCAGCCCGCCAGGAGGTTGCCATCTTAAAAGTACTAGCTCGTAATAAAGCTAAAGTTCTTCTCCTCGACGAACCAACCGCATCTTTAACCGGATCACAAGTAGATTTTTTGTTTAGCTTAATTCATCAACTTCAACAACAAGGGATAGGAATACTCTACATTTCCCACTATTTAGATGAAGTTTTAGAAATTTCTCAAAGAATAACTGTGTTAAGAAATGGACAAGGAGTTGGTACTTTCCAAAAAGGGGATCTAAATAAAGAAACCTTAATTGAAAAAATGGCGGGGCATAAGCTTGATTTCTCTACAGTTATTAAAAAACCGGTTGGGGAAAAAATTTTAGAGCTTAAAGAAATTTCCTGTTATAACATCCTTCAAAATGTAAACCTCTCATTACACAAGGAGGAGATACTCGGGATTCTTGGAGGAAACGATTCAGGTTGCCATGAACTTATTCGTTTGCTTGCCGGACTTATACCTTTTTCTCAGGGAAAGATGTTTTTAAGAGGAGAAACTTATTCTCCTACCAGCATTTATGATGCCTTAGAAAAGGGATTATTTTTTATTCCGGAAAATATGCGTAAGGAAGGTTTGGTACTCCCCCTTTCTTTAGCCAAAAACATTACTCTTTCTAATCTTAAAGAAGTACTCACTCAAGGCTTTATCCACCTAAAAAAAGAGGGAAATCAAGCACAAAATTTAGTGAAAGCGCTAAAAATTGTTACACCATCAGTGAAAACTGAAGTACAGTATTTGAGTGGAGGGAACCAGAGGAAAGTTCTTTTCGCCAAGGCCCTTTTTGCCGATGCCCAAATTTGGCTCTTGGAAGAACCAACTCAAGGTGTAGACGTAGAAGCCCGCCAGGAAATCCATCGTTTACTTTTCGATATCAAATCAAAACAAAAAAGTATTCTTCTCGTCTCTTCAGATCTTGAGGAACTTATTACCGTAGCCGATCGAATTATCATTTTACGGAGAGGGCAGATCGTAGAGGAAATAGCCGATTCTTCTTCTACCAGCCCCAAAGAATTACTGCAAGCTATGTTAGGAGGGTAATCATGTTTTCTTTTGCCACCATTGGTAGAAATATATTAGTGTTAGTTCTTTTAGCCATTATAATTTTTACTGGAATAATCAATCCTCGTTTTTTAAGTCTACAGAATATATTAAATATTCTTCAACAAATCTCGGTTTTGGGTATTGTCAGCATTGGGGTGACCATACTCCTCATTTCTGGGGGGCTGGACCTTTCGGTCGGAAGTCTTATTTCTCTTAGTGCTTATGTCGGTGGTCTTACTATTGTTCAAACTCATTCTTTGGGTTTGGGTATTCTTGCCCTCTTTGCCTGCGCAGTTTTTTTTGGATTTTTAAATGGTGTTTTAGCAGCAACCGAAAGGGCTCACCCTTTCATAATTACTTTAGGAACTATGACTTTTCTTCAAGGTATTGCAGTAGTGATAAGCCGGGGAAGTCCGATTAATGGAATGGGTGGACTTTATGAATTGATTGGTATTCGTGATATTTTTGGATTACCTGCCCCAGCAATTATATTTATTGGTTTACTGATTCTTAGTCATTTCTTTTTAAGAAATATTCCTTTAGGGAGGTATGCTTTTGCCATTGGTGGCAATCAAGAAGCCTCTCGACTCTCAGGTATCAGAATAAGCCGGATGAAAATTGCTCTTTACGCCTTGAATGGATTATTTGTTGGCGTTGCAGCTCTGGTTTTAAGCTCTATACTTGATTCGGCGTTGCCAACCATGGGAACTGGATACGAATTACGCTCAGTTGCGGCAGCGGTAATTGGAGGAACTCCTCTCTTTGGTGGGAGAGGAAATGTCTTTGGTACCTTGGGAGGGGTATTTTTATTAGGTTTAGTTTCTAACAGTATTAACCTACTAGGAATAAGCGCCAATTTTCAGGGAGTAGTTTTAGGGGCAATCATGGTTGCTGCAGTAATGTTTCAAAAATCCCAGTAAAAAGGGAGGTGAAAATGACTTTTTTTAATAAAGAATGTTTAAAAATAAAATTAAAGTTATAAAGGGAGGCAAAAAATGTTACGAAGATTATTTCTTACCATGTTGATTTTGGCAATTATCATTGCAGGATCAGGAAGTGTTGTCTTGGCAGAGGAAAATGAGATTGAAATAGCCTTTATTCGAGCAACCGGTGAACCTTACTATCAGTATGGTTCCCAAGCTGCTGAAGTTGCAGCAAAAAAATTAGGAGTCAAAATGGTAGTATATACTTCCAACTTTGATTCTGCGCAAGAATTGGCCAACGTTCAAGATGCCATCGCTCGAGGTTGTGGTGGTATTTTAATTTATGCTGTTTCGCTATCCTCGGAAAGAGCTGCAGTAGATACAGCCAGTAAGGCAAAAGTACCAATATTTATTCAGGGTGGTTATCACACTGACATTCTCCCTCTATCAGCTGGATTTATGGATAACTCTTTGAAAGAATTTTCGAAACCCTTGGGGATATGGATGGCTGAAAACCTGGAAAAAGGAAAAGTAGCCGTTATCGAAGGAGCTTTGGGACGTGGCGATGCTGAAGCGTATACTGAGGGATTTAAGGATGGCTTGAGTCAAAATCCTAATTTAGAAATAGTAACAACCATTTCAGCGGAATGGAATAGACAAAAAGCCTATGAAGCAGCT
>MWBQ01000184.1 GCA_002069605.1 Candidatus Atribacteria bacterium ADurb.Bin276 | reverse complement strand
TAAGTTAAAGACAACCCCAATGAATCTCCTAACCCTTTTCCTAATCTTTCAACCATTTTTTTGTCCCCCTCAAGGAAATTTAGTTATCAATATTTCTATATATTTTTTCAGTTCTCATTAATAATGCTTCTATTGATAATAAAAAAGACTCACTATTCTGCATTGATAGTAAGAAGTGACTTGTAAATTGTAAAATTCACCTCCCATCCTCATCTACCCCATCAAGGGAGAAGGAACTTAAGGTTGTTATTACAAAGAATCCAACCGTCTTTAAGTTGGATGACGGGGTAATCTCTTGAACTTATTTTTATTATTTTTCTTCTTTTTGTTAAAGGGATCTGGTTGGGGATTCGATTCGTTACCAATAAATTCAAACGCTCCTTATTTTCCCTTTGCTAAAGGGGAAGTTTGATTTCTGAATTAGTATTTTCAATATCATCTGGTGTCGTCTAACGGTATGAAGGTTTATCCTATAAACCCATTTGTGGACATTATATAGTCCAGTCCTTACAAAAAATATTTAAAAAAATATAGGAGTACAAATTTATGCTCCTGACTTCTGAATCTTTGTCCTTATTTAGTGCCACGAAAGCAGCATAAACGTTTAATAAAAAAACTTTAAAAGTTATTTGTTCTTAATTTATTTTTCTATAAATCTGATGACAATTTTAAAAACACATCGGTCGGTAATGATCGGTCGGTAAAGAAAATATTAAATTCTAAGGCTTATTTCTTCGTAAAATGACGATTTCATCCTTTTAGCTATATCAACTCGTTATTCCTAAAAAGTGGAGAGATTTTTTTGTTCTTCTGTTTCATTTTTTTTTATTTAAGGATTCTTAATCTTTTCTGATAACATTTTTTCTGCTTCACTCATTGATGGAATAACACTCAAATCAATATCCTGATCTTTAGGAAGCTCATCCCATAATATTTCTATTGCCCAGGCAGCTCCACGACCTACAATTGTTGGGGCAACGATTTCATGTCCTCCATTTATTTCAAAATTTTTTAAAGCTTCTTTATCTAATTTTCCATCTTTAATAAACCGAGTAGTAAACCCTAAACAATGATTTTGAATATCCTTGCATATAGCTGAACCATACGTTTCATGGAATTTCTTCAAAAGCTTTTCTCCAAGCATTGAAGCCTTCAAATCCGTTTCCCCTTTTTCCCAAAGAGAATAGTCTCTCCCAAAAAACATTCCAAAAACTACTAATGGACCGCAAAAAGCTCCACATGAATTCAGGCTTGAATCTGCTCCTCCACCTTGCAAGGGGGATAGTGCCTTAAAAATAATGGGATTCCTATATCCCAACACTGTGGTTATGGCATGGAATGAAGACTGAGAACAAGAAGTCCGATTTTTTTCACTTTCAAATCCCAACTTGAAAGCCAGAGTAATTGCTTCTTCTTTAGTGTGCCCATTAATGGTTTTTTCCATAGTATTCTCCTTTTTTTTATTTTTTCGGGAATCAAGATAATCAATAATAAAATAAGGCTTAATTTCTTAAAAATCAAACTTAACGTTATATATTTATTTTCCCTTTTCTCTTTTAGTTTAACCATAAGAATGGAGGATTATTTTTCGTTGGGAAATATTGTCCTGGTTATTTTTATTAAATATATTTTTAAATTTTTATAGCACGATAAAATAATTTATAGGAATATTTAAAACAAGTCTTGGTTTATAACTGTGTAGAAAAAATAAATTTTTGATTGAGGAGGTATTGATAATGGAAGAAATGGTAAAAGAGGTTTGTCACCATCCTCGTTTGAACGAAAAAGCACCGGATTTTGAAGCGGTTACCACCCACGGCAAAATTAAACTCTCTGATTATGCAAATAAATGGGTTGTCATGTTTTCTCATCCAGCTGATTTTACACCAGTTTGTACCACTGAATTCGTAGCTTTTAGTAAAGCCAACGAAGAGTTTAAAAAAAGAAACACTCAGCTCATTGGATTAAGCATTGACAGCGTTCATGCTCATTTGGGATGGGTTGAAAGCATTGAGAAAAACTTCGGAGTAAAAGTTCCTTTCCCAATCATTGCCGACTTAGATATGAAAGTTGCCAATCTTTACGGAATGGTTCATCCAGCCGCTGGAAGCACTGCAGCAGTTCGCTCGGTTTTTATAATTGACGATGAAGGAATCTTAAAAGCTTTAATTCACTACCCAATGAGTAATGGGCGGAATATTGATGAGGTCATTCGTCTTTTGGACGCTCTCCAAACCAGCAAAAAGAATGGCGTTGCCACTCCAGCTAACTGGAAACCGGGAGATAAAGTAATTGTTCCGCCACCCCAAACCCAAGACGATATGTACAAACGGAAAGATATGGGGTATGAATACATCGACTGGTATCTCTCTTACAAGAACTTGTAATTCTTTAGTTTTTCGCTACTAAACTATTTTTTAGAATAAAAAATGAGCGGACTCATTTGCTCAAAAGAGACAAAGGGGTCCGCTCATTTTTATCATTTAGTCAATGAGAACCAACCCATAATAATTACCCTTACAACTATAATCTTTCAAAACCTCAATTGGAAAACTGTTTTGTCGAGCCGTTGCATACACATCAATACCACAAGCTTCCATTGATGGTCGAGCTTCATTTGGATATAAACACCCATCTAAATTGCATTGTTCACAAAGACCACAAGAACCGGCACCAAAGCCCAATGCTTTATAATAGCCAGAAAGAAAAATCTCCCGCTCCAATTTCCTAATGATTTCAGTCACACTCGTGTCTGGTTGGCAATGAATAAGCAGTCCGTTTTGATAGTCATTTAGGACTTCCCTAAACTCTTGAGGAGTTGGCGTAAAAGGAGGGCAACAAAGACCAACGCCAAACCCATCACATCCATATTGGCATTTCATCCGAACCCATCCCGCTGTTTTAATTGTGGAAGAAGGAATAATCTTGGCTTCAGAAGCACCTAACTCTTTAGCTAAATGAATAAAATTATTAAAATCTTTCTCGCTAATTTTAACCACTCCATTCTTGACTCACTTTTTTTAAACTGCAAACTAAACATTAGGAACTTTTTTGTAACGATAACCGTACAATTCAATCAATATTATGATTCAAAACGATAATAGTCTTAAAAAATTTCATTTCTTAAACTCAATAAATTCAACCAGAGCGCCATTTTCAATAATAAAAGCAACCAAAACACCTTCTGAGGGAGCATTGGGTTCAATTAAGACTTCCTTCCCCTGAATTGCTTTATGAACATCTTCGACTTCAAAAGCAATATGAGGTATTTTTCTGACTAGCTCAGGTAATTTTGAATCCTCTTCAAACCTCATCCACTCAATATTAAATTCATTTTGTTCATACCCAGAAACAAACATTTTAAATTTTTCAATGTATACCTCATTATCTCTCTTTTCATGAGTAGGAATACCCAGGTGGTTATATTTATATTTTTTGTAATCCACTTATATACCTCTAAATTTATAAATTTATTCAAAAAATTTGAAAAATTTTAACCAAGATCTTTTTGATCACCCTTTATAATCTGTAAAAATAATTTAACCAAATTTGGATCAAATTGAGTACCAGCATTTTTTTGAAGTTCATTTAATGCTTCCTCAGGCGTCATCGGGTTTTTGTAGGGACGGCCATTAACCATTACATCATAAGCATCAATAATGGTTATAATTCGAGCATTGAGGGGTATTTCTTCCCCTTTTATTCCCCGAGGATATCCTAACCCATCCCATCTTTCATGATGGACTAAAATTGATTCTCCAATAGAAATCAAATCAGGCGAAGATTGAGCTATTCGATAACCAATTTCAGGATGTTGTTTCACCTTTTCCCATTCTTCTGGACTGAGGGGACCTGGTTTATTTAAAATATTCTGTGGTATAGCTATTTTACCCAAGTCATGTAATCGAACCAGAAGGTCTAATTCTATCAATTGGTGGAAAGAAAGATGAAGAACTTGACCCATTTGTTGAGCCATTTCTTGAAGTCGCATTGAATGTTCTTTGGTTTCTTGGGTGGTTTCTTGAAGAGATTCCTCTAAAAAAGTTATCAATGCGTGACGTATACTTCGACTTTCGTTTAATTTCTGACGATACATATTTTCTTCTGCCTGACCGATTATCACCTCTAAACTTATGTCGGGTGTTTCTTTGGTTGCTAAACCAAGAGCCAAACTAATTGGAATTGTTGTATTTTCAGCAGTCTTACAAAGATTCTGGATCCTTTGTATTACTCGAAGTACTGATTTGTTTGTGGTTTTTGGAAACAATATTAAAAATTCATCCCCTCCCCAACGGGCAACAATGTCTTCTTGCCGGCAACTTTCTTTTAAAATTTTTGCAATATGGATTAAAAGCTCATCCCCTTGTTTGTGCCCAAAAGCATCGTTAACCAGTTTTAATCCGTTAATATCTCCCATGATAATTGAAAGTGGTAATTGACGAGGAGTATCAAGCCGATGCATCTCTTCTTCTAAATAGGCACGATTAAATAATCCAGTCAGAGAATCATGATAAGACAAATACTTAATCCGTTCTTCTGACTTTTTTCTCTCGGTGATATCAATACCTACTCCAAAAAAGTATTGGGTATTCCCTTGTTCATCAACAATTGAACGGCCATGCCACTCAACCAGCAAAATCCGGCCCTCTTTAGTCAGAACTTGGTTTTCATTCAGAGTAGATTCTTGAGAAGAAACCAAGGTATTAAAGATTTCTTTTACTTTAGACCTCTCGGTTTCAGGTATGATGAGGGTAAGGTAGTCTCTACCCAGAACCTCTTCCAGATTATATCCAAGAGCATTAAGCATACAAGGATTCATCATTAATATTTTGACATTAGAATCCATAGCAACAAAAAAAGCCGGGGAAGCTTGGATTAGTTGTTCATTAAATTTTTTTTCTTGCTGGAGTAAATTTAAAGCATTTTGCTTTTGTTTTTCTTTTTCCATTACCTCTAAGGCAAAAGAAATATCTTTTGATAACCCTTGAAGGAGTTGAATTTCTTCTTGATCAAAATAATTCACTTCTGAAGAATAAAATAAAATAACCCCAATAATTTTTCCATTGGTTACAAGGGGAAAATCAGCTAATGATCGATACCCTCTTTTCAAAGCTGCATCCTTCCATGGAAGCATTCTTGGATCTCTCTCAATGTCAACACTCACTACATAGTTACCCGTGGCTACGGTGATTCCAGCTGGTCCCCTTCCTTCTGGAATGTTCTGAGTAGATACAAAAATATTTTGTACATAGCCATCTTCATATCCTGCCCAGCTCACTGGTCTAATTATTTTTTCTTCCTGATCAATCAAACCGATCCAAACTAACCGAAATCCACCATCCTCAACCGCTATTCTGCAAATTTCATCAAATAGCTGTTGACGATCCCGCACTCTTACAATAGTTTGATTCACTTGGCTAAGCAGTCGATACAAGCGATTAACCGGGTTGATTTTATTTACCATTCATTATCCTCTGTTTAAATTAAAATATGGAAAATATTGCTCAATAATGTAATAATGAGTCATATCACAAAGTGATTTTGTTAATTCGAATTCGCTCATTACAAAAATTATAAAACAGGTTTGAAAAAAGGCAAAGAAAAAATATTTTTTATGAAAATTGAAACCAAATTTAATAAAATGAAAAAACGTTTCATTAAGTTCAACATTTCATTCAGCCATTTGGAAGGATAAAAACCATCAGAAAGGTTGATTGAAAAAAGATGTCAGAAGCTAAAGGATTAATTTTTTATATTGAAGATGAAAAAGATTTATCAGAAATGGTAATCCTTTACCTTGAAAAAGAGAGATACTCAGTTTGCCATTTTTTTAGTGGTGAGGCCTTTCTTGACAAAATTTTTTCTCAAAAACCAGATCTTATTTTGCTGGATCTGATGCTCCCAGGAATTGATGGGATGGAACTCTGTCGTTACTTAAAAAGAGATCCCAAACTCAATAAAATCCCAATTATAATTTTAACTGCAAAAGACGACCCCATTGATGTTGTCTTGGGATTAGAAACAGGTGCAGATGATTATATAGTTAAACCCTTTCATCCTCGTGAATTATTGGCTCGAATAAAAGCAGTATTACGAAGGCGTTTATCTGCACCTGTCGCCAAGCATTCTCTTTTTAAAACTGGATCTTTTGTCCTCAATGCTGACAATCTTACTCTCATTATTGGTGAAGACCTTATTCCCCTTTCCTGGAAAGAATATCGAATCTTAGAATTTTTAGCAAAAAATAAAGGAAAAATTATTTCCCGAGAACAAATTTTAAATTATGCTTGGGGAACTGACGAATTCATAACCGATAGAACGGTTGATGTGTATATTGCTAATATTAGAAAAAAATTAGGCCAACATGGAGAAAGAATAGTAACTATTCGGGGGGTGGGATATAAATTAGAAGTTGAATAACTCGTTATCACTTTCCTTACAATATAGACACCCATACCACGTTGTGGCACCAGATAAAGGTGAAAATACTTGTATGCCGATCAATATCCCCCTTTAGCAAAGGGTGATAAAGGGGGGTTTGATTTTTTGGAAACCAATCGAATCCCAAACCCTCTCCCTTTATTCAAAGGGAGAGGAATAAAAAAGATTGAGCTCAAGAGATTGCCACGTCACTTCGTTCCTCGCAATGACGATTCAGAGTTCCTTCTCCCTTGATGGGAGAAGGTGAGGATGAGGGTGAAAACCCGGAATGAGATTCTGGTTGGTTGCTCAATA
>MWBQ01000183.1 GCA_002069605.1 Candidatus Atribacteria bacterium ADurb.Bin276 | reverse complement strand
CTGTTTAGCTCTTGCTAAGGATATAGCTGTTGCTAATTTCGGTGCTCCCTGTGGATGCATAGAAGTAACTCCAACACCGACTCCGACACCGACCTGTCCGATTGGTTTATTGAAAGCTGTGATATCGGTTACAGATCTTGGGAATAATAAGTATAAATTTGATGCTTCGAATTCAACCCCACAAAACGGAGAATTTGCTATCACCAGCTATGCCTGGGAAATCCATGATGGACAAAATGCAGTTATTTACCAATCATCTGCAAAGTCATTTGAGCATGAGGTTTTACGACCTTTTTCAGTATATTTAACTATAAAAAACGAATGTGAAGAAAAATCAACCAACCAAAATTTCCAAATAACTCCAACACCGACTCCAACTCCAACTCCAACTCCAACTCCGACACCGACTCCAACACCGACTCCAACACCGACTCCAACTCCAACACCGACTCCAACACCGACTCCAACACCTTCTAATATTCAAGATATATTAATCATTTTAAAACCTAATGAATATATTCCTCCGTCTGGAGCATCAGGTTCAATTAAAATTACTAGTAGTGCATCTCCGGTCGGTTGGTACCTTCTAGTAAGTTATAAGCTGAATGGTGATAGCGAATACTCTAGTAATTATCGAGCTTGGTGTATAGATGTAACTGGAACAGTTCAAGTAGGCAATGAGTATTCTGTGCGTTTTTATCCAGCTAATAATTCGAACCCATCTATTGGTAACAAAATGAGTAAGGTATGGGGTGTATTAAATTTAGGTCAATTCAATTTTAGTACTGAAAATATTCAAAATGAGATTTGGTGGATAATTGATAATAATTATGGATCCCATAATCCTATATTTGATGCTGCTGATCCAAACGGAACCGGACATGGGATAGTTTGTTACCCAGATTAATAGTTTTTTATGTGAACATGTTTTTCCTTCTCGATACTGAATTAAATGTCGATTTGGGAAGCAATTAGCTAACTATTGTTACTAACTTACAAATTAAAAGTTATTTATTTAATTTGTACTTCTAGTTATAGTCCGAAAAATAGTATCGAGAAATGTATTCTTTTATACGCCCAACAAGCTTGATTGTTAGTCACTAATCTGTAATCCAAGATGAGATCATTTATAAAATCTTAAGGATTTAATTCTTATTTTACATAGTATTAATAATAAAATGGAGCAGAAATGAAGATAGATCATGCTGTTATGCTGATTAACATATGAATATGAAAGTACCATACATTCTTCTATTATTATTACGAAATCTATTGAAAAATTTCTATCAATATTATTATTTCGAATAGACAAATATAAATAATTAGAAGTTCCTTTAGCCCTCAAATTCTGAGGATTTAAGGATTCTATTGTTATATTATTATCTATTGTGGTGGGAAAGATAAAAAATATTATTTTCTACATTTACGATTAACTATATCTATTAATTGTAATCATTGCTGCTCTTAAGTACAGCCACCATCTGTATATGGCAAAATAATAATACAGCAAATGGCAAATTAAAAATACAGCAGGGAAGTTACCTTAAAATAAAAAAGAACCATTGCCAGCACCCCGTAAAATCGTCTACCCTTTTGATTGTACGCAGCAAAGATCAGAAGGGAGAGGAAAAGAAAGGATGCTCGTAATGATTAGAGATCTATCATATCAAATATGAAAGAGAGTATAAAGGGAAATCACTCCGAATGATTGCCAAATACAACCATCAATAACGGGGTACTCATAACGACCAAATCTGTGTCTATCCAAATTAAAAAAATTGGTAAACTATATTTCACCTTTTGGGACTTTTAGACATAATTTAGGTCTTAAGGTTGATTTCTTTTAATCCGATATTATTAATAATATAATTAAATATTTGTTAGAAAGGAGGGATAGGGTTGTTATTACGGAAATCAGTTTTTTCTTTATTGATTATAATATTTGTTTTTGGTTTGGGTACAAATATATTGTTTAATTCTGCATCAGCTCTTGCTGCAACTACTGATTGGCAGCTAATTACAGGACCTACGGTTAAAGTTCATGCAGTTATTAAACCTTATATAAATATAACTATTAACTCTCCAGCTACCATTCAAAGCAACCTATCCGTTGAAGGACCAGCTGTGGTATTTGATTGCAATCAAGGACCAGGTACCTATCAATCTCTCTATCCACTAACCTTCTGTATTATTTCCAATACAGCCTTTCAACTGCAATTTGAAGCCACCTCTCTTGTTGAACAAAATACAAAATCCTCCATATCACCCGGGCAATTATCAGTGCGCTTTAATGACCCATCAGCATCAAGTAATACTTTTTCGGCTTTTGAAGAAGGAAAGAAAAAGATTATCTTTGAAACTAACCAAGGTGCTTCATTTACTACTCAATGCGATTTTCAGCTAGATATAACTTATGAAGACAAAGCCGGAACCTATGAAGGAGCTATTTTTGTTGAAGTGCTGTATCAACCAACATCGTAATCCTTTTTGGATTATTATTCTTTTTACCTTTATATTTCTGGGATTTATGGGGGGAGTAGCTTCCCCCCAGTTGTCTTTTTATGTTTCTCCTCCACTTTTAGAAATTGATCAGGTAGGTGGCGGAGTGAAAAATTTTACCGTTGAAATATCCAACACCGGTCAGGAGAAAATCTTAGTAAAAACCAGTTACTCTGATATTTTACTTTCTTCTGATGGAAAGGTTGAGCTCATTCGCCCATTGGGAACTACTCCCCATACACTTGCTTCATGGATAATCACCAAGCAAGATGAAACTACTTCCCTGGAATCAGGTGAAATTAAGAGGGTGCTTTTCCAACTCAGGGTACCTCGAGGAGAAAGAGGAGGAAGATACGGAGTTATAGTTTTCGAAGCCCTCCCTTTCACTATTCCTCAAGGCAAGGTTGCTCTCGGAATTCGTTCAGGCACCCTGGTTTTCCTCACCATTCCTCGCACTGAAGAAATCAAAGGAACTATTGATGATGTTATCTCCTCAACTGATGGCAAAGAATTTAAAGTCACTTTTAAAAATACCGGAAATATTCACTACGAAACTGAAGGAAGTTTGATAATAAAAAGTAATGATGGAAAAGTACTCCATCGTATACGTTTCCCTGAAGACAAACCTTCTTTAATTCTCCCCCAAGGAAAAAGAGAATTTACCATTCTCTGGGATAAAAAAGATCCACTCCTGGATGGAAAATACATCCTTGAGATTCGAATGTCAGCGTGGGTAGGAATTCGTACTTTAAATTTAAGTCGTAAAGTAGTAGAAATCGAAGTAAAAAACTAAATAAACAAAAAATTAAATTAATTTATATTTCGATTATAAACTTTACCGCAGTTTTAAACTCAAGTTCCCACCTAGCTATCTTTGACGGCATTCTTTAGTTTGTTATCTTAAAAATGATCATTGTAAAAATGAGAACGGAGAGAACAACCCCCTAAAGATTTCAAAACATCGAGTATATGACCTTAAAAAGACTTCTTACAATTAAAGGGAAAGACTTCCATAAACATCGGGAAGTTTTAGCCAATTGCATATAGAACAGATTCTTCTTCTTTTTTTTCCATGAAATATCACCGCAGGTTCTCCAATCCACCTAGATCGCTTCTAACAGGAACAAATATCAAGGGAAACAAAGACTTCGCTGGATTACCAAAAGATTTGTCTCCTTGAAAACATTGATTGATAAATTCTAGCACTTCATTAGCAACCATATCCTCAGTCTTTCTTAACGGGAAAAAGTGAGGATAAGGGAGGACTTATTACCCCTCTCTGCTCACGACTAACTACTCACAACTCACGGTTTTTTATTCATGTTGAACCAGCTCAGCACCGACCATCAAACTGACTACTTCATCGGGATTGGTTTCCTTGACCATCAACTCTCCCACTTTTTCGCCCCGACGCAAAATTACCAATCGATGCGCAACTTGGAAAACATCGTAAAGCTGATGGCTGATGATGATAATCCCTACTCCCTGGGCACTTAAAGTTCTCACTAGATCAAGCACCTTTCTTTGTTCAGCAACACCCAAAGCAGCGGTCGGCTCATCCATAATCAAAAGTTTGGCATTCCAGTAAATGGAACGTGAAATTGCCACTGATTGACGTTGACCTCCGGAAAGCATTTTAATTTTATTTTTCAAAGAAGGAATTTCGATCCCTAATTGATCAAGAACTTTTTTCGATTCCTGGTGCATATAATCATGGTCTAAAACGTCAATCAATCCCAAAGCTTTTTTGAGTTTTTCTCGTCCTAAAAAGATGTTGGAATAGACATTGAGATTTTCTGCTAAGGCCAAGTCTTGATAGATAGTCTCAATCCCTAAACGGATAGCATCCATGGGATTTCCGATTTTTACTTCTTTCCCCTGAAATATTACCTGTCCCTCATCCTGATGATAAACTCCGGAAACGACCTTAATCAAAGTTGATTTCCCTGCTCCATTATCTCCGAGGAGTCCAACAACCTCACCTGGCGCAACCTCCATGGAAACCTTGTTGACTGCCACTAATCCTCCAAAACGTTTCACAATATCTTTTACTTCCAAAACCGGTATCTTTTGATCATCCATACTGTTTAATCTCCCTTTCTGACCAGTTCAGGAAAAAATTGATCGATAAGTACTGCAAAGATGAGAATCACTCCAACATAAATATATTTATTAAAGGTTGGTATCCCCAAATTGACCATTCCCGTCTCCAGCACTCCTATAATGAATGTTCCAATAATCGTTCCAATCATCCCTCCTGTCCCACCATAGAGACTAGCACCACCAATGACCACCGCAGCAACCGAATCGAGCATCCGGACGGAACCAGCATCAGCTCGACCATTGACAAATCGCAGAACATACATGATCCCCCCAAGAGAAGCGAAAAACGATGAAATCATGTAGATTTTCATTAAATGCCAGTCGACATTGATTCCGGCTCTCTGGGCGGCATCAACATTCCCTCCAATAGCGAAGGTATGCTGTCCAAATTGAGTTCGGTTGAGAACGAACCAAAAAACCAGAATAATCAAAAGCGAGATGATAAAGATGTTTGGCACCAGGGGAACCAACTCACGAATCTCAGCTCGAGCTAGACCGGCTGGTTGCCGGAACCAGCTCAGAAATTTTCCGGGAAGATAATAGAGAAGATAGCCATTCCCAAAGTCTCCAACCCCCGGAGGAAGGTTGGTAATCGGAACATTGTAGCTAATGATTTCCGAAAAACCATAAGCAATACCATACATCCCAAAAGTAGCAATAAAGGGAGGGACTTTCATTTTGGTTACTAAAAAACCATTAAGAAGTCCGGGGAGAAGCCCGATGAGTAGGGTTATTAAAACACCAGATATTATGGCAAGGCCAGATGGAAATCCCATGGCATAAAAGCTCACCATCATCTTGGCGGAAACCACCGAGGCAAATCCCATTACAAATCCAACTGACAAGTCGATTCCACTGGTTATTATTACAAAGGTTTGTCCGGCCGCCAGAAGTAAAATGGTCATGGAATTAACCATTATATTCTGAAAATTCTTGGCACTAAAAAAGCCGGTCCCCAAAAGACTAAAAATGATGATTTCTCCTATTAAAAAAAGGTAAACCCAGCTTCGGCCTATTAATACTCCCCATTCTCGCTTGTTTCCTGATAATTTACGAATATCTTCAGCACTCATGGTATTCTCTCCTTTAATCGTAAACTAATTCAGGAAATGTTTGATCAATAATTACTGCCAACACCAATATACTTCCCACGGCTATATAACGATAGAAAGGGAAAATTCCTGCCATGAGAAAACCAATTTCGAGAACCGTGAGAACCATAACTCCCAAAAAAGAACCCCAAATACTTCCCTTCCCTCCTTTTAAGCTGGCCCCTCCTATGACTACCGCCGCTACCGCAAAGAGCTCCAAACTGGCAGAAAATTGGGTATGTGAACCAATGGAATAAACCAAGACCGACAACACACCTGCAAGGGCACCGAAGAAAGATGAAATTGTATAAATTTTAATCAAGTGGCTGTCTACATTGATTCCCGCTCTTCTGGCAGCATCGATATTTCCACCGATAGCGTAAGTGTGTTGGCCAAATTGGGTTTTGGTTAAAATATACCCAAAAATGGCAATAATAATACCGGAAATAAGAATTGAATTGGGTAAAATCCGAACCAAATCCCGTAGCTGAGAGTCAAGAATACCCTCAGGTGGTTTGAGAAAGGAAAACCCAAGACCAGAAAAATAATAGAGTATAAAACCATTTCCTATTCTTCCGGCTTGTTGGGGAAGATCAATAATGGGAAATCCTTCGCATAATCCGAAAGCAATTCCATTAGCTATGCCATACATTCCAAGAGTGGCGATAAAAGGAGGCACTCGAAACTTGGCGACCAATAGTCCATTGAGTAACCCGGGTAATAAACCAATCAATAAACCCACAATGATCCCCAATGATATGCAGATAAAGGGAGAATATCCCATAGCAAATAAATTCCGCATAACAATAGCAGATATAACCGATACCATACCTTTTACAAAACCAATGGAAAGGTCAATCCCACCAGTAATGATAACAAAAGTTTCTCCGGCTGCTAAAAGTAACGAAGGGGATGAACTCATTAAAACATTGTTCAGGGTGTTATTGGCAAAAAAACCTTTTCCAACAAAACTAAAAATTATACACAAAAGGAGCAGAAATAAGATGACCCAATTCTTTCCTAATTTAACATACAATCCTTGTGTTGTTTTAACATTATCCATTTTTCACCCTGGAGTACAGCACACTGGGGGAAAATAATGTCTTTCCCCCAGTGTGCTGTAGATAATTGAAGATTATTTATTGATAGATATATCTCTGAGATTCCGGTAAATTAACGTTTTCATGGGTAAAGAAGAAAAATTCAGGGTTGAGTTTCTTGGGAACCTCAGCGTCTTCAGTGAAGAATTTGTAACCCCATTCAACAGCCAATTGGCCCATAGCATATGGATTTTGAGCTAAGACCAGGTCAACTTGGCCTTCTTTTAAAGCATTGATCAAGTCTACAGTGGCATCCCAAGAAGCAATTTTAACCGCTCCAGTCAAACCAGCGTTAACCACTGCCTGGTAGGAACCACGAGCACTAAAGAGGTTGGTACCAAACACACCAACGATATCGGGATTGGCCTGGAGAGCTGCGGCAGTTTGTTGCTGGGCTTTTTCCTGATTATCCAGGTTGTATTCTACTCCAACCAATTCAATATCCGGATAATCAGAAATACCTTTTTTAAAACCTTCTACTCGTTCCACAACGCTGGATACATCAGGATTGGTGGTTGAAACAAATACCTTTCCCTTACCTCCGATCATTTCCGCAAGGTGTTTTCCGACTTCAACTCCACCCTGGAAGTTATCAGTTCCAATGAAAGAAAGTGGGAAGGAATAATCGCTCTCTTTGGAATAATCTCCATCACCAAGATAGGTATCAACGGTGAGGACTTCTATACCACTGTCATAAATTTTCTTTAATGGAGCAATCAACGAGTCTTTAGCAGCAGGACCGGTAATGAGCAGGTCAATATCTCCCCGGGCAGCGGTGGCTTCCAAAACTGGAACCTGGATTTCAGCACCCCAGGACTTTAAATATTCAGTAACAAAGAGATCAATACCTAATTCCTCACATTTGTCGGCAATTCCTTTGCCGATCATTCTATAAAATGGATCTTCAATAGTTGGACACCAGGCAAATTTCAACTTCTTTTCTTGTGCTCCCACTCCTACGACAAAAGTAAAAACCAGAATTCCTACTAAAAGAATAAAAATGAATGACTTTTTCATAAATTTCCCTCCTACATTTTTTTGCTTACGATTGGTTTATAAAAACTTTAGCTTCCATAACTAGGAAAGCTTTATCACCTCCTCAAAGATTTTTTAAATTCAATTTCAGATTATTCTACCATAATTTAACATCGAATTTCATCATCTTAAAAATAATAAAGAATTCTTTCTTGTTATTATATATTTAGAATCTTTTGTTCTGCAAATTTATCTGCGGATTTGAAAAACAAATCCTTCAAAAGATATTTAAATGGTGGGATGCAATTTTTTTGTGCCCGGTCTTTATTTAATGTAGCGACATGCCATGGCATGTCGAATCTTGGATTTTCATCCTTATATCTGGTGCTGGCATGCAGCATGAGGGTCTATCTTGAAAATATAACACCGTTTTATGATACCGTCATCCTGAGTCCTCTTTCCTTTTCCTTTTTCTCCCCCTCACCCCCTCGCCCCCTCTCCCTCTCAATTTTTTCATTCTCATTAACCTATTACTGCCTTTTATTGTTATGCTATAATTTTTTTACCAGTTGATTGAAAGGAGGGAAAAAATTAAGTATTTATCGGGAATGTACCATCCTCAATTTTGTTTCATAGCTTAAAAGCAAAAGGATATTAAAGATATAAACGGAAATTTCAATTGGTTTTTAAATTCGTTTAAAGGAGGTTTATTATTATCATGAAAAAATGGATGATGTGGGGAACAATATTTATGTTAGTCGTTGGTTTAATTGGTTTTGCCTCGGCACAAGGAAGATGTGTACAAGTGGGGGGAACTCTTATTCATGGAAGCGCAGGTGACGCATCTCGATTGGATCCTGCCGATGTCACAGACGGGATTTCTATTTCAATGACCGATAACATTTTTGAAGGCTTAGTCCGTTATAAACCAGGGACTTCCGAAGTCGAACCAGCTTTAGCCGAATCCTGGGAAATTTCTCCCGATGGATTATCTTTTACGTTCCATCTTCGAAAAGGTGTCAAATTCCATGATGGAACCGACTTCAATGCAGATGCAGTTGTTTATTCTCTAAAGAGACAATTTGATCCTGACCATCCTTTCTTTAAAAATGGGGAATGGGCCTATTGGCAGTGGATGTTTACCGACGTCAAGGATGTGGTAAAAGTCGACGATTATACAGCGCAAATTATCCTCAGTAATCCTAATTCTACTATCATGACTAGCCTCGCTATGTTTACCGCATCTATGGTGAGTCCAGCTGCTGGCGAAAAGTATGGAGCTGACTTCTTTAAAAATCCAGTTGGTACTGGACCCTTTAAATTTGTCGAATGGGTAAAAGATGACCACCTCACCTTGGAAGTTAATCTCGACTACTGGGGTGGACGGGCATATGTCGATAAACTGATCTTCCGGTCCATACCCGATCCTTCAGTTCGACTTATCGAGCTGGAAAAAGGGTCTATCGATAGTATGGAATATCCAAATGCTGATGATTTGGAACGGATTAAAAATAATCCCAATCTCTATATTCAGGAAGCCCCGGGATTAAATGTTGGGTACTTAGCCATGAATATGGGTGAAGATACACCCGGATTTGAGAAACCTTTTGGCGATGTTCGAGTCAGAAAAGCCATCGCCCATGCTATTAATAAACCAGAAATTGTTGAATATCTTTTCCAGGGAACAGCACTTCTGGCAAAGAATCCTATTCCACCGATTATGTGGGGCTACAATGATACCATTGAAGATTATGAATATAATCCCGAAAAAGCCATCGAGCTCCTGAAAGAAGCTGGTTATCCCAATGGTTTTGAAACTACCTTCTGGGTCATGCCAGTTTCTCGCCCCTATATGTTCGATCCTCCCAAAATTGCCGAAGCTATTCAAGCTGACTTGGAAGCAGTTGGGATTAAAGCCAACATCTACTCGGTTGAATGGGGAACCTATCTTCAGGAAACCGAAGCTGGAAAGCATCCTATGTGCATGTTAGGGTGGACAGGAGATAATGGCGATCCAGATAACTTCATCTATGTACTGCTTGATAAAGATGCCGCTATCGTAGGAAGCGCAGGAAATGTTGCTTTTTATCGCAATGATGAATTACACGACATTCTAATTAAAGCTCAGCGTACCTATGATATTGCTGAACGTACTGCTCTTTATGAAAAAGCCCAGGAAATCATTCATGCCGATGTTCCTTGGGTACCAATCGCTCATGCCAAAGTATTCATGGTTTTCAAGAAAAACGTCCGTGGGTTTGTGATGTATCCCACCGAACGAAAGTTCTTTAATACGGTTTCAATTGAGCAAGAGTAAGCCTAGCCAATTATTTCTTGATTTTTTAAAAAAAGGGTTCGGAAATAACCTCTTTCCGAACCCTTTTTATTTTCCTATCCTATAAATACCATTAAATGGATTCTTTATTCGGTCATCCTGAGGCTTCGTATTCAGAAGCCGTGAGGATATCATCTACTCAATCCGTCATTGCGAGACCTGGTTTTTTGAGGTCGTGGCAATCTCATGAGTCATCTTTTATTATTTGTAGGATTGAGAAATTATGGAATTGTGGAATTGGAATGAATGGAATTCTTATAATGTCAGGTAAAAAACCATGGATTCTTCAGAATGAAAGAATTGCTAAATGAGATTGCCACGTCGTTCAACTAAAGAAGGTTGGGACTTTTTGCCATGAAGAATTGGATAGGTATTTTTTTATGATGACTTTCCATGGTAATCCTTAATTCAAATTAAAACCATGAATTTCTTTGAAAAACTGGACGTTCAGGGTTATCTTG
>MWBQ01000182.1 GCA_002069605.1 Candidatus Atribacteria bacterium ADurb.Bin276 | reverse complement strand
AAGTTTTTGGCATTAAAAAAAGATTACGATATAATGAACGAGGAACTGAAAACGGAGTGCTAAGCACCTATTTGAGAGATTGTTATAAAATAAAATATACCTAAGGAGAGAATAGAATGGCTCAGGTTGTTCTGACACCAGCAGCAGGGAAAAGATTGATAGCCAAAGCCATAGCTACACATCCTGATATACAATCAGCGCTTTACTCAGGTATGGTTGTGATTGTAGCTGGGACAACCAACGGATATGTTGCCGAGGAAATATTGGCGCTGCTTGGGCAATCCAATGGTTTTAATCGTAAGTGCTTCTATCGAGGTATTATACTTCCACCAGCTCAATTAATATCAGAAATAGGAAGGTGGACGGATGAAAATGAATTTCCTGGTGATGTGGTTATTGCGCAAGGTAAGTGGTTAAAAGGGAAAACAATTTATGATGTTATTGATGACTTGAAGCAAGGAGATGTAATTTTAAAAGGGGCAAATACTATTGATGTGTTGGGAAAGCGAGCAGCAGTTCTTATAGGTCACCCTGAAGGAGGAACTGTGATTACAGCTTTAAAAGCTGTTGTTGGTAAGCGAGTACGCTTGATTATTCCCGTTGGTTTAGAAAAGCGGGTTTTTGGGAATTTGGATGAAATAGTTACCAGAATAAATGCTTTAGAATCATCTGGTCCAAGGATTATGACGATTCCGGGAGAAGTTTTTACTGAAATAGATGCAATAACGCTCCTCTCGGGAGCAACCTGTGATCTGGTTGCCAGCGGGGGAGTTGGTGGAGCCGAGGGAGCAATCTGGTTAAATATCAGTGGTGATGTGGAGAAAATGGATCAAATTATGGATATAATAAATTCGATTATAAATGAACCACCGTTTGAGCTCTAAATTCTTTATTTGCTAAACTCTTTTTTTAAAAAAATTTTAAAAGCAGGAATAATAGATCATGACCTTCACCAAAACTCACTTTGTAGGATATTTGGGCTTTATCTCATTAGGTCTCGCTAACACGATAATTGGCCCAGCCATTCCTAGTTTAATAAATGAATTTGGGATGGGTTTCTCGCTAGTAGGGGTGCTTTTTTTTGTACAAGGTGTATTTTATTTTATTTCGGTTTTATCGGCGGGAGTCGCGTCAGATTTCTTTGGTAAGAAACCCTTTCTGCTTATTGGTGCAACCTTGATGGCTTCGGGTTTGATTGCTTTTATTTTGGGGAGAAATGAAATTATTCTCTTTTTTTCTGTAGCTCTTATTGGAACAGGATTGGGAGCCTTAGATGGTGGGTTAAATGGCTTGTTTATCGATATATCAGGAGATCAAAAAGGAATTGGCTTAGGTTTGCTCCATATGTGCTTTGGAATTGGAGCATTGAGCGGACCGCTCATTTTTACTTTTGCTTCTACGTCTTTATTGAATTGGAGACTGGCTTTTCTCTTTACTGCTTGCTTCCCGATTCTATTTTTTTTTCTGTTGTTCCCCATTCATCTCTCAAAGGTGGATAATGAGGAAACTATAAAATTATCAGATGTTGCTATGCTGTTGAAAAATAGGATTATTATCCAACTTATATTGCTTCTTTTTGTCTATGTGGGAGCCGAACAAGTAATTGCTGGTTGGCTTCCTACCTACTTGATTAATACTAGGAACGTATCTCAATCGATTGGATCATTTACTCTTTCTTTGTTTTTTATCGGCTTAACGATAGGGAGGCTTTTAACCGGTTTAATATCGGAAAAAGTAGGGTATTCGCGAACCTTGGTTTTATTGAGCTTAGGTTCTGCAGTATTTTTTCTACTCATCTATACTATTCAGGCAATCAATCCAATTATAATACTCTTTATATTATTGGGTTTCTTTTTATCAGGGATTTATCCAACAGTTATGGCTCAAGCTGGTTCTATCTTTCCTCAATACAGTGGGACTATCTCGGGAGTTCTAACTGCCGCAGGTGGAATTGGTGGAATGCTCATGCCTCTTGGTATGGGTATAGCTTCTGAGTATGCTGGTTTGCATGTGGGTCTTTTCCTTCCCCTTGTTTCTACAATCATCATGTTTTTCTTAGCGGTTTTATCTTTTAACTATATAAAGAAAAGGAAACAAATTCAAAGTCCCGGATTGACCAAGGTTGAGCCATAAAACGGTTGCAATAAAATGGCTTTCCGACATTCTTAAAATCTTTTGTGAGGGCTGGGTTTATCAAGAACTCAGTCATTCTAATCAGGTTAAATATTTATGATGTTTTAATTGATGAGTAGGTGAGTCATTGTGTATTCAATTTTTGCCTATGAAAATCAACCAGAACTCTGGGTGGAAGCTGCTCGAAATATCGAAAGACGTTATGGAATTGATAAAGCATTGGGTTACGTCATCGGGGAAAAGCTTTATAATCTTCTTGTTATGCACAATAACTCACTTCAAAAGCTTCATCAGATTGAAGAGCAAAGAAAGTTATCTGATTATGAGTCACATCGAAAAGCTCAATCGGCTTTCGGTGATTATGAAATAGATTTGGATCAAGAATACCAACGATTAAAAAGAGTGATCGATGAGACGAATCAAGCTAAGCAAGAAATGGTAGAAAGGATTTTAGCTGCTTTTGATTTATTCCAAATCTATGAATATTTTCAGTCCAATCCTCGCTTAGGAAGTTCTGGGCATATCCTCTCAGAAGAACAACAACGATATTGGTGGAAAATGGGTATTGAAGAACATACCCTTGAAGATGAAATTCGTGACGCATTATTATTTGGTGAACTTCAACGGTTGTTTTTAAAAGAAACTGAATAGATGGTTTTATTGGGAGTGGTGAATTTCTCTTTTCTTTTTAGAAAATAGCAAATAGAGTATAGTTATTACAAAAATAGCTATACAGGCAATAACGGTATACATAACTGCCGGATATTGGTTAGAAAAACCGCTCGTTGATGAGTGCTTAATGTATATTCCCAAATAAGCCCATATCAAAACCAGGCCGTAGGCAATATCTCTATTCTTGAATAAAGTAACTGATCCAATCAGCATACCGATAATTAGAACTAGAACTGCCCAGATCGGCTCTGATACCCCAAATCCCTTCCAACCGAAATGAACAAAAAGAGTTGTTGCATTGGCAATAGTTGCTACGGTAATCCAACCAAAATAAACGCTAAAAGGAAGTCGGATAAAAATTTTTTCTTTCGAGGTAAGTTGTTCTCGACTGGTCATCTGATTAATTCGGATAAGGCAAATAAGAATAACCACAATCAGGAGCATAGAAAACGGAATCATAAAATAATGCCAGGAAAAAATCCAGAATACATTGGCAATTGAAGAAATCGAGAATAACATATTGATTTTAGATAGGAGTTCAAATTTGACGGTCCTTTTATCACCTTGAAATAAGCCAATTTGATACAGTGTATATATTGCTAATAATACGTAAATCAAACCCCAGATCGAAAAGGTGAGACCAGACGGAGCAAAAAGATTTGGGTAGGAATCGGATACCTGACCAGTGTTCACTCCATTTATGGGTAGAATATTGGCCAAAGCATTGACAACAACCATGAGTAGATAGGCAATACTTGTAATAATTTTTAATGAATTCTCAGTTTGAGCTGTTCTCATTTTAAATCCTCCTTATTTTATATTGC
>MWBQ01000181.1 GCA_002069605.1 Candidatus Atribacteria bacterium ADurb.Bin276 | reverse complement strand
AAATGTTTTTAAAGAAAAAGATAAAGATTGATATTGAGAGATTCTCACGTCGCAAAGAACGCTCCTTAGAATGACAATGAGAAATTCCCCTCCAAGGAGGGAAATTGTTGAATTCATTCCCCTATTGAGGGGGGATTAAGGGGGGGGTGTGCCTTGCTTTTTCTGATCTTTTTTCATTCATTCTGGTATTTTCAGGATAGACATTTATACCATTTTTGCGGTACCAAATGAGGATAAAAGCTTAGGATTGGACATACCATGGCATGATACTCTATTAAATAAAGACCGGGCGAATTTATTGCGCCCCCGCATTTTATAAGTTCTTTTAGAGGAGCTTGATTTATCGATTCCAAAATTGCAAAATTCTTTATTATTAAACACGCTATATTATAGAATGGAAAAATAAGACTTTATAACCTTCCAAAGTTGAAGGGTGATTATCTTTTTTATTATTAAGGAGGGTGGTTTGATGTGTTTCATCGGTTGATTTCAGTACTGACAATCTTGCTTGTCCTCTCAATATCTTTATCGATCTATGCCAATGAAGCTCAGGATTTTTTTGACTTGGGTCAATCCTTTTATGAACAGGGAAAATATCAAGAAGCCATCGATGCTTTCGAAAACGCTCTCGATTTACAACCCGATTGGGCTTTGGTATATTCTAAGCTCGGTCAAATCTACCTACAGGCAGGTGAAACCGACCAGGCCATTCAATTTTTCCAAGAATCGATCTGCCTTGAACCGAATAGTGATATTTTTCATGCCAATCTCGCTATTGCTTATTTAATCAACAATGACTTAGAATCCGCCCAAAAAGAATATTCCATTTTAAAAAACCTTGATCCTGAGATTGCTCGCGAAATAGCTAAAAAACTTTTCTCCGAACCCCCTGAAAAACCAATTTTCCAAATCAATGCCGATATGCATATCGCAGCCATAAATAGTGTTGCAATCGATAGAGAATGGTCCCGTTTTATTGTTACTGGTTCCGATGATAAAACCATCCGAATTTGGGAGCAGGAAACTGGCCGGTTGCTAAAGATCATTCGACCACCAATCGGTGATGGGATAGACGGTCAGATATCTTCAGTTGCTCTTTCTCCAGACGGCGAAACCATTGCTTGCGGAAGTGTTGCCGGAGTATGGGAAGAAACCGAAGTCATGATGTTTTTCGACCGTGAAAGCGGAATACTGCTGGGTACCATGACGGGACTACCAGCTTCTATTACCCAAATCCAATACTCTCCCGACGGAAAATTTTTAGCCGCCCTTGGTGCTGAAGGTTCAGGACTTCGGATTTATAATACCGAAGATAATTCTCTCGCTTCAAAAGACCTTGATTATGGCGAAGAAGATGCATTAGGTCTCGATTGGAATAAAAATAATCAAATCATTACCACCAGTCTCGATGGAACTATCCGCTTATATCAAATCGATCAAGAGGGAAAAATAAATTTAGAAAAAAAACTGGTTCTTTCTGGGTCAAACCGGCCACATACAGTGGCATTCTCACCCGAAGGAAATCAAGTTGCTGTCGGCTTTTTTGATTCTCCTCGAGTAGATGTCTATTCAATTCCCGATTTAGCCCATCTTTTCTCTCCCGATTGCAGCCAAATTGATAACGGGAATCTTCCCTTGGTTGCCTGGTCGCGTGATGGGGAATCACTTTACCTCTATGCAGGAGGACGTTTTCACTTACAAAATCAAGTGAGTTTGGTACGATGGTCAGATGCCGGTCGAGGCTTAGCGGTTGCCATTCCCGTTGCTGGCAATACCCTGATGACACTGACCACCGTTGACTTTAGTGGATTGGTTTATGCCTCCAACGATCCTGCCTGGGGAAAACTCGATGCTTCAGGGAAACAAAAATTTCATCATCAATCTCCGCTTCTTGATTTTCGAGCGGCGGTCGAGAACTTTTCCCTCAGTTCAAATGGAAAAACCGTTGAAATTTTGCCTAATCAATCATCTAAACCCTTTCGCTTCTCAATTTTAGAACGCCGCTTTCTCGATGTCAGCCAACCAATGACCGATTCTTACTCTCCGCTCACCCAGTCACCTGGCCTCATCGTTACCGGTTGGTGGAACGAATATTCACCCCGTATTAATGGGAAAACAGCTGTCCTCAAACCTAATGAAAGATGTCGAAGCTTGGCTATTTCCCCTGATGGCCAATGGGTAGTTCTGGGAACTGAATGGTATCTCCGCTGTTTGGATCGAAATGGACAAGAATTATGGCATTTTCGCACTCCTGGAGCCTGTTGGGGAGTCAATATATCTCATGATGGATTAAAAGCAGTCGCTGCTTACGGGGATGGTACACTCCACTGGTATCGTTTAAAAGATGGGCGTGAATTATTTGGTGCTTTTTTGCTCCCCGATCAAAATCAGTGGACGATCTGGACTCCCCAAGGATATTTCGATGCCAGTGAAGGAGCGGATGAGCTTATTGGATGGCATCTCAACCAGGGAAAGGATAGTGCAGCTGAATTTTATCCGGCTTCCCGTTTTTTTGAGGAATTCTATCGTCCTTATCTTATTCAACAAATCATAGAAAAAACTATGACCGATCAAGAAATCATTGAGGAAGAACAAATCCATCCTCGGGTACAAATAGAATCCATCAAAAAACCTCCCCTGGTTAAAATTTTATCGCCTCAAAACCAACAAACCTTTGATGGAGATACTGCAGCTGTTACCTTTGAAATAACCGATCAGGGTGGTGGAATCGAAGAAATTTTAATCTATCTGAACGGAAAACTTTTCAACCGGATAACCGAAAACCTGAACCAGGAAAAAATAGCCCAAACAGTCAATTTGAAACTTTTACCAGGCGACAATCAGATTAAAATCAAAGCCTTAAACCAAGAACATACCGAATCCAATCCGACTGAAATCCAGGTTCACTGTAAAAAAGAAAAGCTCCTTCCTAAATTATATATCCTGGCAGTTGGGGTGAGTGAGTATGACGACCCACAGGTAAATGATCTCTTTGCACCTCGATATGACGCTCAAACCTTTGTGGCAACATTAGTGACTCAACAGGGATTACTTTACCGGGAAGTTATTCCAACCCTCCTTGTGAATGAGGATGCTACCCGTTCTCGGGTAGTGGAAGCGATGAACACCATTATTAACCAAGCCCAAGAAGAGGATGTGGTAATATTTTTTTGGGGTGGTCATGGCAGTTCCCGTCAAGAAGGTTGGGATCCCCCCTTCTTTTATGCTTTACCGGCAAATGTTTTTGTTGTGCCTCGATCAATTTATCAACTCGATCAAGATATGGTTACCTCAAATCTCATTTCTGATTTTTTCTATCGAGTCAAAGCCAGAAAACAGGCCATCATTTTAGATACTTGTCACTCAGGTGCTGCAGTCGGCATTTATCAACAGGGTCTTTTAGGTCAAGAACAAGCAGTTAGGGACCTTTATCGAAATGTTGGAGTAGCAGTATTAGCTGCATCCTCAGCAACTGAAAGTGCTTACGAATCAGTTATAGTGAAAGCTGGGTACTTTACTTTTTCACTTCTCTATGCCCTGAGTGGTGATATTATGCTCGATTCAGATCAAAAATCAGCCAGCAAGCTTTATGGATTTACCTCCAATGCTGATTATAATCGAGATGGAAACATTACTATCAATGAAGTTTCAAAGTTTTTAAAAGAAAAAGTACCAACTTTAGGGGACCAAACCCCTCAAACCTTCACTCAAGGTTTGAATTTTCCTTTATATACTACCAACCAGGACATAACACCTTTCGATGAAACATTACAGTTGATCTTTACACCACCAAACGGAATAAACTTTTTACAGGATATTCAATATGGAACCCGCTATTCAACCCCAAACAATGGTGAGCTATATTTGTTTGATTACCCACCTGAGGTTGATATTCAAGGGCAAGTCAACCAGATTGTTGCCGGCCAACCATTTCAATGGGAAGTAGCAGTCAAGGTCGGAGATGATAATGCTATAGTTAAAGCCTATACTTATTCTCGAAATCAGAAAAACTATGCTCTGCTGACCGCAATCTATCCAGGAACCGGTGTACTCCTTCTTATAATCGTCCCATCCGAAGAATATCAATCTGCCCAATCCTGGATCATGCCAGCTATTACTGAAGTGAAAATTAAGAAATAAGGGAAAATTTTAAGTGTCATTGATAATACTTCATTCATTACTGGATTTTCAGAAGAAAGTAAAACATCTCTAAAGGAGGAGTCCATTATATGAAAAGATTAAGATTTGTCATCTTTATTGCTTTCATGATAACTTGGATTTCTGGATTGGGATTGGCCCAAAATAGTGGAAATATTCTCAATCTTCCTGGTGTTGGCCAACCTACCCCTTCTACCGGTCAAACTCCCGGCCAGCTCCCGACTCTTGATTTCTCCCAAAGCCAACCGGCAACTCCCACTCAGCAACCGACCCTTCCCATTCCAAGTACACCTCAACCTGGCCAAATTCAGATCCTTGACCCCAACCAAACTCAAAATCAAGGACAACCAATCCCTGCAGTCTGGAAAAAATATAATCTTAAAGACATAGTCGGTACCATGGATCAGGTGGGAAGAGGCCAAATCGAATATCCGGAAAACTGGCAGGTTATTCCTGATAGTTTCAATCGGATGGTTAGTTTGAATGAGGATGCCAGTGGTTTAGTATCTTTTAGGCTTTACATCATTAGTTACGTGAGATATTCCAATGCCACCGATTATGTTGCCGCCATTGTCCAAATGCTTTCCTCAACTGTTTCTAATATTCGAGTTATCAATAAGGACGAGCAAAATATCACCAACCAAGCGGTAGCTTCCTATGGGGCGAGCGAAACAATTGCTCGTTATGAACTACAGGGAAATTTCCAAGGAACCGAGATGACAATGTGTATCGAAACCTGGGTATATTCGCTTTACGAGAGCAATTTAGGTAATGCTGTTATATATTGGGCTCCAACCTCAGCTTATCAGCAAAAATATAAAGACTTTTTTAGCCGGATGATGACTTCTTATAAAAATTCCTTAAAATAAAAAAAGAGGCATGGGGTAAGCTCTTTTATTGATTCCCCATGCCTACAGTTCATACCGCTTAAAAGATTATAAACTTTTGGCTTTCTGAATAATATTTTCTACTGAGAAACCAAATTTCTCCATGACCAGCTCACCAGGAGCCGATGCACCAAATCGATTCACTCCAATAACAATTCCCTGCGTCCCAACATATCTTTCCCATCCAATTGGAACTCCAGCTTCAATTGAAATCCGTTTCTTAACCGATAGCGGGAGCACTTGATGACGGTATTCCTCCGATTGCTGCTCAAAAAGTTCCCAGGATGGCATACTGACCACTCGAACTTTGGTTCCCTCAGCTGTCATTTTTTCGTAAGCTTTTAAAGCAAGTCCAACCTCAGAACCGGATGCAATCAAAATAAGATCAGGAGTTGAAGAATCACAATCAGCAAGAACATAAGCTCCTCGAGCGACCCTTTCAGCTGATGTGTACTTGGTTTGATCGATCACCGGTAGTTTCTGGCGGGAGAAAATTAAAGCCACCGGACTTTTGGCACCAACCGCTATTTTCCAGGCTTGAGCGGTTTCGTTGGCATCAGCGGGACGGATAACCATTAAGTTAGGAACTGTTCTTAAGCTGCTGATATGTTCTACTGGTTGATGGGTTGGTCCATCTTCACCGAGACCGATTGAGTCGTGGGTAAATACATAGATAACATGGAGGTTGGAAAGCGCTGCCAGACGGATAGCCGGTCGCATATAGTCGGAAAAGGTAAGGAAAGTAGCACCATAAGGAATAATACCGCCATGAAGTGCCATTCCGTTAAGAATGCTTCCCATGGCATGCTCCCGAATACCAAACATTATGTTTCTTCCAGAGTAACCAAAAGGACCAGCCACGACTCCCTGCATTTTTTCTGCTTCAGGAACTGGTGGATGGAAGGTTCCTTTTCCCTTAAGAACAGTGTTGGTAGAAGGATCCAAGTCAGCTGAACCACCCATCAAAGCTGGGCAATTTTTAGCAATAGCATTCATTACTTCCCCTCCAACACTGCGAGTGGCAATGTTTTTGGTTTCTGGGGGATAAGAAGGAATGTCCTGTGCCCAATTCTCGGGAAGGATTCCTTTCATTCTTTTTTCAAGTTCTTCGGCTTCAGCCGGATACTTTTTGGTATATTCAGCAAATAAAGCATTCCATTCCTTTTCTGCCTGAGATCCTTTATTGACGGTTTCTCTCATATGATTTAAGACATCCTCGGGTATAAAAAAGGGATTTTCTTCCGGCCAGTTATAAAACTTCTTAGTAGCAACCACTTCCTCAGACTTTAAGGGAGAACCATGAACCTCAAAACTATCTTGTTTTGGACTTCCATAGCCGATATGAGTGGTGACCATTATTAAGCTCGGATGGGTACTATCAGCTTTGGCCTCCTGGATGGCTTTTTCGATTGCAGCCAAATCATTACCATCTTTAACTTCTAACACTTGCCAATTATAGGCTTCAAATCTTTTTCTAACATCCTCGGAATAATGAAGCCCTGTTTCCGATGCCAAGCTAATATGGTTATTATCGTAGAGGTAAATGAGTTTCCCTAATTGCAGATGACCTGCCAATGAAGCTGCTTCGGCAGCAACTCCCTCCATGAGGTCACCATCACTCACGATAGCATAGACATAGTGGTCAACCAGGTTAAAACTAGGGCGATTGTATGTTGCAGCTAAATGACTTTCCGCAATAGCCATCCCTACCCCGGTGGCAAAACCTTGTCCCAAAGGTCCAGTGGTGATTTCTACCCCACACTCCAAGTCATATTCCGGATGTCCAGGAGTTTTGCTCTCCCATTGGCGAAAGTTTTTCAACTCCTCCAGGGTCATTTTTTCAAATCCCGATAAATAAAGCATTGCATATAAAAGTGCTGAACCATGACCTGCGGAAAGAACGAAACGATCCCGATTCACCCAGCAAGGATTTTTGGGATTGATAGAGAGAAATTTTTTAAATATAGCATAGGCCATAGGAGCTGCTCCTAAAGGCAGACCAGGATGACCAGAATTGGCTTTTTGAATGGTATCCAAAGCCAGCATACGTATGGTTTTAACCGAAAGTTCTTCAATGTTCATAAATAAATCTCCTTTCCTTCCAATTATTAATTTCTTGATATATTCTGAAAATACAGGAACGTAAAAAATTATGTCATCCTGAGGCTTCGTTTTTCGAAGCCGGTTAAATATTTGCCGTTACAAAATAAATGGTTGTCCAGTTTCATTATTATGCCATACAAACTAAAAATGAAAAAGCTATACAAGAAAAATATCGTTGAACAATAACCTATCAATCGGATAGAGGTGGTAAAGTTTCAGTCGGGAGCGGAGGAGGTGTTACCGTTGCGGTTGGAGTCGACACCGGTGTTAGAAAGGGAGATGGGGTTGGTTGAACAGCCTGAAAAGTCACACCGGTAATGAGGGGGGAAATCCAACCCTGAGCTTCAGTATAGAGATTGTTGGGAACAATAATCACCAGGGCACCTTCGGGTCGTTCATAGCTCACCAGAAAACTAATATAGTCCTTCCCATCGGCTGTTTGAAAGCTTCCTACCATGGTACTAACTTCCATGCTTCCTTGGTCTCCTTCATTGGTTTGAAAAAGCACCGGCTGGCTCAGCATCTTGCCCTGTTTTTGGGTCAAATCCTGACGGAAAAGATTCAGAGTTCCGACAGTGTCCCCACTGAGAATATAGAGAGTCCCTTGGCTGGGAGTTTGGTATTCAACAATATTTGGCCACTCCCCTCCTTTGCTCGATCCAGCGGGAAGTGAAACTTGGAACGATCCATCGGGCGCAGTATATTCCAGAGAGGTTGTAACCGGGAAAGTGGGAGTTACAATTGGGGTCACAACTGCCGATGGTGATGAGGTGGTGGGTTGGTATTGAATCCCAGTTACCAGGGCGGAGAGCCAGTTTTGAGCAGCTGAATAGGATTCGGTGGGAAGTACCACTACCAGACCATAGTCTATCCCAGCATAGGTGACGAGGAGAACGGCATAACTTTTTCCATCAAGGACCTGAAAAGATCCAGACATAGTATAGAGCTGAATTTTTCCCGATAGGTTTCCAGCCTGGAACTGGCTTTCCCCGGAGAGAGATCCCGGTCTTTTTATGATTTCATCAGAAAAAGCTTTCATAGTATTCGCATAATCAGAGATGATCAGATAGAGATTGCCATTATTGGGGGCCATACATTGTATAAGGTTGGTTTGTGAAGCCAGAAGGGAAAAACCAGCAGGAAAATGAATTGAAAACTGACCGGTGGGATCGGTATAGGTAGTGATGGGTTGGAGAGCTGGGGTGGGGGGAGGTGGGGTGATCACTGGCGTGGTCACAATCGGACCAGTTTGTTGGGCTTTTTGGTATGGGATATCAATATTAAAATAAAGATCGCTTATTTCACCGGTTTCATCGGCTTTAACCTGAATCACATGAAAGTAATGACCATCATGTAAAGTCGGTTCAAAAACTTGATCTGGATCTGCCGGAGTTACCTGTACAAAGGTCATCATTGCCTTTTCTTCCCAAGTTGATATGACCTGATAGGCGGTCTCATAACTTTTTCCATCTCCTTGAATAGAGGCAATGATGTTAATAAACATTAACAAATGAAATAAGGAATCTCCTTCCCCGCTTTCTTTATAAATTTTCGCGAATAAATCATGAACAAAAGGATTAAGATATTCTCCTTCTAAAAGTTGGTTTCCTAATTCAATGGCTTCATCATTATGTTTATCGAACCAAGCCTGAGCCATTTTGAGTATATTCTCATCTCGTTCTGGTGACTCCGGTTGATAAAAAGACGTCTGAGTGTAAAGCATTCGAAGCTTGGTATAATCTGTCTCAGTATCTTCTCCCTTTTTTATTTTTTC
>MWBQ01000180.1 GCA_002069605.1 Candidatus Atribacteria bacterium ADurb.Bin276 | reverse complement strand
AATGAGATTACCACGTCGCAGAATACGTTCTTCAAAATGATGGATTTATAATATAATTAAGTTTTTAATCGATGCTTGTTATCGTTTTTATAAAAATGAGGTTGATAATCGAAATGAAAATACCGATCAGTAAACCTAATCTTGATGAAGAAGAAAAAAATGCAGTTCAAGCAGTTCTTGATTCAGGATTTTTAGCCCAGGGAAAAAGAGTTGCAAAATTTGAAGAAGATTTTGGACGATATATTGGAGCAAAACAGGCAATTGCAACAAGCAATGGAACCACAGCTTTATTTATAGCCTTGAAAGCTATAGGGATTTCTCAGAATGATAAAGTCGTAACAACACCCTTTACCTTTGTTGCGAGCGCCTCCTCGATAATGCAGTGTGGTGCAATTCCTATCTTTTGTGATATTGATCCCCAAACTTTTAATATTGACCCAGACGCTTTAGAAAGAATTCTAAAAAAAGATGGGAGTTCTATTAAGGCAATACTCATTGTTCATCTCTATGGTTTACCTTGTCCGATGGATGAAATTATGTCGCTGGCCAATCAATATAGCATTCCGGTTATTGAAGATTGCGCTCAAGCTCATGGTGCTGAGTATCGAGGAAAAAAAGTCGGCTCTTTTGGAAAGGCGTCAGCATTCAGCTTTTACCCCACCAAGAACATGACAACCGGAGAAGGTGGTATGATTTTAACCAATGATGAAGAGCTTGGAAAAAAGTGTCGCATGTTGATTAATCACGGGAGCAAAAAGAGATATTACCACGAATTTTTAGGATATAATTTTCGGATGACCGATATTGCCGCAGCCATTGGAAGTGTGCAGTTAAAAAAATTAGATGATTCTAACCAGAAACGAAGAGCAAACGCCAATTTTTATAATCATGAATTATCATCTATTTCAAAAATTGAAACACCCGTAGTGCCCGATTATGCACTCCCGGTTTTTCATCAATATACAATAAAGTTAAAACAACACCGAGATGACTTGGCAAGCTTTTTTGACCAAAAAGAAATTGGATATGGAATTTATTATCCCGTTCCTCTCCATCAGCAAAAATTTATCCATCAAATAGTTGGAAACGGCAATTATCCCATGGCTGATGCTTGTTCACGAGAGGTTTTATCAATTCCTGTTCATCCACTTTTAAAAAAAGAAGAATTGGAACACGTGGTTGATTTAATCAAATATTTTTGCCAGGAGGGTTTCAATTGAGTGCGGTGAAAGTCGGAGTGGTTGGGGTTGGTTATCTTGGACAGCATCATGCCCGAATTTATTCTGAAATACCAGATACTACTCTGGTGGGTGTAGTCGATATAAATCAGGAACGAGCAAGAGAAATTGCCAAGAGATACTCGACGACCCCCTATTACGATTATCGTGAGTTGTTTGGAAAAATTGATGCCGTGAGCATTGTAGTCCCAACCGTGCTTCATCGTTTGATTGCCGGACATTTTATCGAAGAAGGGATTAATATACTCATAGAAAAACCGGTTACAACAACTCTCGAAGAAGCTCGAGAATTGATGGAGATGGCAAATAAAAAGAAAGTAATTCTCCAGGTAGGTCACATTGAGCGGTTTAACACAGCAGTCATGGAACTTTCAAAAATAATTGATCGCCCAGTATTTATCGATTGTTATCGTATGGGACCCTATACCAACCGCAATACCGATGTGGGAGTTGTTCTTGATTTGATGATACATGATATTGATATTGTAATGAGCATTGTCAAAAGCAAAGTAACTAAAATCAGTTCTTTTGGATATCCAGTATTTTCTCGTCAAGAAGATATTGCTAATGCACAGATACTTTTTGAAAATGGTTGCATTGCCAATCTTACGGCTAGCCGAATCACCAGGAAAAAAATTCGCCGTATGGAAATCACCGAAGTCGATGCTTTTATTTCCATCGATTATTTGGAGCAAGAGTTAGCGGTTTACAAAAAGACAATCACGGCAGTTCCCCCTATTCTCATGGAGAAACCGATGATGCAAAAAGGGGAGCCGCTTCGATTTGAACTGGAACACTTTACCCGCTGTGTAAAAAACGGAGAAAGACCACTGGTTGGTTTAGAGGAAGGGAAAAATGCGCTCGAAGTAGCACTAAAAATACTTGAAGAAATAAAAAAGAATCAGGGGATTGTGAATGAAAAATACCTATGATGTTATTATAATCGGAGGAGGACCAGCGGGAATTTTTGCCGCATTAGAACTTGCCGATAAAACCGATCTTGATATTCTAATAATTGATCGAGGCGGAGATATTGAAGAACGAAGATGCCCAGCCCGGGAAAAGAAAAATATCTGCCAAAAATGTCAGCCATGTTCATTGCTCTGTGGCTGGGGAGGAGCAGGAGCATTCAGTGATGGGAAGCTGACTTTTTCCCACGATGTTGGAGGTCAGTTGACTTCTTATTTAAAACCGAATGATTTGGAACAGCTTCTTCAGTACGTTGATAATATCTACCTTCGCTATGGAGCAACCCCACGGGTTTATGGAGATGATGGAGAAAAGGTGGAAGAACTCCGGAAAAAAGCGGAAATGGCTGAACTGATATTGCTCCCATCTCGAGTGAGACATTTGGGAACTGACAGCTGTCGAGGAATATTAACTCGTATCAAAAATCATTTGAAAGAGAAGGTGACCATCCTCACTCGTACTGAAGCTGCCGAAATATTAACCAAAAACCATCAAGCAGTTGGGGTTCAGCTGAAAAATGGCGATGTGATTAAAAGCCACTACTTGATCGTTGCACCTGGTCGGGTTGGAGCTGATTGGCTAAGGACAGAAGCACTGAAATTAAAGCTTGATTTAGTCAATAATCCCGTAGATTTGGGCGTTAGGATGGAAGTACCGGCTTCAATTATGGAAGAATACACCAAAGTTTTGTACGAATTAAAACTCATCTATTATTCCCATACCTTTGACGATCGAGTGAGAACTTTTTGTATGTGCCCTCATGGTGAGGTGGTCAGTGAATATAACGATGGGATTATAACCGTTAATGGCCATAGTTATGAAAATCGAAAAACCAACAATACCAATTTTGCCATCCTGGTAAGTACTCATTTTACCGAACCCTTCAAAGAACCAATCGAATATGGCCGCTATGTTGCTCGCTTAGCAAATATGCTCAGTGGCGGTGTTGTTATACAAAGGCTTAAAGATTTACAATTGGGAAGAAGGTCTACTCCAGAACGAATAAAAAAATCAGTTTTAAAGCCTACACTCAACGGTGCTAGTCCGGGGGATTTGAGTTTTGTTCTCCCTTATCGGTTTTTGCAAGATGTATTAGAGATTATTTCGGCTATGGATAAGTTTATTCCAGGAATGAGTTCTCCGCATAATCTTCTCTATGGATTAGAAGTAAAGTTCTATTCATCTCGGGTGAAACTCAGCGAATATTTAGAAAGCGATATCGAGAATTTATTCATGGCTGGAGATGGTGCCGGTGTTACCCGAGGTTTGATTCAGGCGTCCACATCGGGTGTGATCGTAGCCAGAGAAATTCTACACCGGGTTGGAGGTCATATTGAATGAAAAGAAACATCCTTATTACCAATGATGATGGTTATCAAAGTGATGGGATTATGGCTTTAGTTCGAGTTTTTAAGCCAATAGCCAATATTATTTTAGTTGCTCCTCTTGAAGAGCGAAGTTGTTCAAGTCATAGTATTACAGCACGACAGACATTAAGAGTGAAGGACGTTCAAGTAGATGGAGTAAGTGGCTTGGCAGTTGATGGGACACCGGCCGATACGGTTATCTTAGGTCTCAATCTATTTTCCCAAACTCCGGTCCATTTTGTCATATCCGGTATCAACCGAGGGCCCAACCTAGGTTTTGATGTATTTTATTCGGGAACGGTTGGGGCAGCCATGGAAGCTGCCATGTCGGGAATACCAGCCATGGCGGTTTCACTATCAATACAAGAAAAATTGAATTATAAGGTTGCTGCTGAAACTGCTCTTGATATATTTCTCCATTTTGAAGAAACACTTTCTCGACAAAAAAATTTAGTTCTCAATGTGAATATACCTGATGTGACTCATTCGGATGAACTGAAGGGTTGGAAGATTACCGAGCTTGCCGATCGGTTTTATTTTACTAAAGTCCAAAAAACCATTCAGAATGAAGAATTCCAGGAATATGTTTTTATTGAAGAAAAACGCCAGATTGAATTCCAAAGTAGCTCGGATTATTGGTCGGTGGTGAATTCGGAAGTGTCGATTACCCCCCTTCGACCTAACCTGACCGATTGGTTAGTAAAAAACGAACTGGTAGAAGTATTGTCGGAGAAGAATAATTGAAATGAAGTTCATTCAGGGAAGGTTGGTATTTAAGGGCCGAGTTCAGGGGGTTGGTTTTCGTTATTTTGTTTTAAAGAGAGCCTCCCAATTTGAGGTTACTGGATTTGTTAAAAATTTATTTCCAAATGGAGTGGAAGTGGTAGCTGAAGGAGAGAAATCCGAAGTTGAACATTTCTTTCAGGAAATTCGTGAGGGACCAGTGAGCGCATCAATCCGTGATATTTTTGAAGAATGGTTGCCTTATTCAGGAAATTATGAATCATTTCAGGTTGAATACTGATGGAAATCGATAATGTCAGAACAATTCAAGAACGGGAAGAGATGGTTCGAAAGCAAATCATCTCCCGGAATATTAAAGATGAAAGAGTAACTCAAGCCCTGCTAAAAATTCCTCGACACGTTTTTGTTCCAGAATTTTATCGGAAATATGCTTACAATGATACCCCCTTAGTCATTGGTGAGGGTCAAACTATTTCACAACCTTATATAGTAGCGTTGATGTCAGAATTGTTAGAAATTCAGCCAACCGATCGAATTTTGGAAATTGGAACCGGTTCGGGTTATCAAACCGCGGTTTGCGCAGAATTAGGCAAAGAGGTTTATACGATAGAACGCATCGAAGAATTGGCTCAAAAAGCCGAAGAGGTTTTGGAAAGTCTTGAATATAGGAATATCCATTTTTTTGTTGGTGATGGAAGTCGGGGAATTCCAGAATATGCTCCTTTCGACAAAATTATAGTAACTGCTTATGCTAATGAGATATACCCAGTTTGGGTTGAGGAATTAAAAGAAGGCGGAATCATTGTTCTCCCTTTGGGGGGTGATTTTCGTCAAACTCTGGTTCGGGGAAGAAAACAAAAAGGATCGTTGAAAATTGAAAAACATGGATCAGTCGTTTTTGTTCCATTGATAGAGGATATCCTCTAAAAAGCCCTCAACACAATCCGTAATTGCGAGGAGCGTCTGGTACGACGTGGCAATCTCTTAAGCTCAATCTTTTTCTTCCCCTCGTTTTTTGATTCTCCTCTTCTCTGTCATTCTAAGGAGCGTCATTTGCGACGCGAGAATCCCATCCTTTGTATCTATGAAATACAAAATAA
>MWBQ01000179.1 GCA_002069605.1 Candidatus Atribacteria bacterium ADurb.Bin276 | reverse complement strand
AAGGGAGGATTTTGATATCATGAGAAAAGTTGGATTTATTGGATTAGGCAATATGGGAAGGGGTATGTGTAAGAATTTGATTCTGAAAGGTAACCAATTAACCGTTTTTGACATCAACCAGGATGCAATGCAATCCTTTAAAGGAAAAGCTGCATTGGTTCATTCTCCTTTGGAAGTTTTAAAAAATAGTGAGGTTATTTTTCTTTCCCTTCCAAACTCTGCTGTAGTTGAAAAAATTATGAATGAATTTCTCAACGAGGGGGTTCAGGGAAAGATTATTGTCGATACCTCAACCAGCTATCCCATGTCGACTCGTTCACTCCATGCCAAGATTAAGGCTGCCGGAGGCGGTCTGGTTGACTCCCCGCTAATCGCTGGTCCCGCTGAGGCTGATAGAGGAGAATTGATTGCTGTCGCAGCTGGAGACAAAGAAGATGTTGATAAAGTTGACGACCTTCTCCACTGTTACTGTAAACATTACGACTATGTAGGACCATCGGGAAACGGACACTTAATAAAAATCGCTCAAAACTTCGCCGGACTTTCTCAAGCGCTTATTTATGCCCAACTCTACCCAATTATTGCTAAATATGGTATCAATCCACAGGAGCTTTATAAATCCCTTAACAATGAAGTGTTTTCTAACTGGGTTTTCCAGTTTTATAGCGAAAAATATATAAATAAGAATTATCGCATGGACTTTGCTCTTGATCTCGGACTTAAAGACTTAAATTATATGAAAAAACTGTGCGATGACCTGAATATTCCTGGATTTTTATTAGATGGTGCTATTGACCTCTGCCGAGTTGCCCTCAAAGAAGGAAAGGGCAAGGAGCTAGATTTCAGCCAAGCCGGAAATACTATGTACGAGTACGTAGGATTAGAATAAATCTATAGAACCCAACCGATGTCGACCTCTACTTAAAAAAATTGATTTACACCTTTTTAGTCGACATCGGTTGGGTTGTGATTATATTCTCTTTTTTTTATATTAAATTTCTATTTCCCCTTTTCTTTCCTAATTTAATCGCCTTCTTTTTTCCCCTTGGCCTACATCTTGGAATTTATATAATAAGCCCTAATGCCACCTTGTGGAACATAAGAGGATGAAAATCCTTGCTCAGCAATTGATCCTCCTCTTGGAAAAGGGGGATGAGAGGGAGATTTAAAAATTCAGAAAAAAATCGAATCCCTCTCAATTTCTCTTTCGGAAAAGTGAGAGAAAATTAATTTACCAATTAAAGTATTCTATTGTTTTTTGATAGTATTATGAAGAATGATAAAATGAAGGAACACGATCTACTTTACAAGGAGGATTCTTGATGACCACCGAAGAACTTTATCAATCCCGGCTTAAACGGTATGTCACCGCCATGAGAAACGGCAAACCAGACATGATCCCTATCCGTCCTTTTGTTGCTGAGTTTGCTTCTCAGTATGCTGGTTATACCGCTCAACAAGCAACTCATGATTATCGCTATGCAGTAAAAGCTTATTTGAAATGTGCTCATGATTTTGATTGGGATGCCATTCCTGCGAATATGATCTACTGTTGGACTGGCCTCGTACAGGCGATAGGCCTTACTTATTATGGTATTCCTGGGATTGATTTACCGCCCCAAGTTGGCTTTCAGTATAAAGAACCCCCCGAAGAAAAAGCTTTCATGCCTCCCGAGGACTATGATTTATTAATAGCTGACCCTACTGGATACTTATTTAATATTTGGCTGCCTCAAGTTTCAAGCGAAATCCAACGCCCTGGCCAACCGATTAGTGAGCGTCATAATCTTGCCCTACTTAAGGGCGGCATGGCCATGACCGAATATTTTAACGTTTTAGGAAATTTGGCCCAATCTCTGCAAACCGAATGCGGAACCGTGTCAGCAATCTGCGGTATTCTCAAGGCTCCTCTTGATATTCTTGCTGACAAATTAAGGGGATATTACGGACTAGCTAATGACCTCTGCTATCAACCAAAAAAGGTATTAGAAGCTTGTGAAGCGATGATGCCTCACCTTCTGCAGGTCGCTCTTGATAGCGCTGATCCAAAAAAACAAGTACCTATTGGTTTCTGGATGCATCGCAGTTGTGTTCCTCTCATTTCTCATGATCATTTTCAAAATATCTTTTGGCCTACTCTCAAACCTATTATCGAAGAAATATGGAAACACGGAAATCAAGTTCTCTTTTACGCTGAAGGAAATTGGGATCATCATTTGGAAACGTTTCGGGAACTACCTGCCGGTAGCATTATCTACCATGTTGACCGGGGAGATATTTTCTTAGCTCATCAGATTTTCGGTGATAAGTTTTGTTTAAGTGGCGGAATTCCCAATGATCTTTTCCATCGAGAACCTGAAGAAGTGAAAGCTTATTGTAAAAAAGTAATCGATGGCGTCGCCCAAGATGGGGGATATATTATGGATGCCGGGGCTATTATCCAAAACGATGCTCGGGTCGACTGCATCCAAGCCCTCACCGAATTTACTCGAGAATACGGGCAGTATTAATGTAAAGGAGTTGCGCAATGGAAAACCACCATTTGAAAACTGGTCGTACCCCTGGAGTCTTTCTCCCTTGGGATGAGGAAAGAAAAAGAATTCCTCAGATCACCGGAGATGAGACGATAGTGCGGGAAGTTTGGGAAAACACCGATCGTCTTGCCTGGACTTTTGTTTGGCATATTCTGGTTTCATTTTAATGCCAATCCATTAACTTTCAATTTTTTTATAATTAAGAGTTTTACAAGAGCTTCTTAACAATAAAAAATCGGCTGAGTTGCTATTTTTTATCTTTTAGTAATTCAACTTTAGTATTATTTTAGTTTTCTTCAAAAAACCTATTTCGATTGTCAAGTTATGTTAAAATGAGTGAAAAAGTGATTAAAATTCATTGAGATTTCGATAATCAAAATGAAAAACTCATCAGTTATACCAATTATCCAAAATTTAATGCAAACTCAAAATCTGGCAGTGTTAGGTACTTCCAATGGAAATACGCCTCATTGTAGTATTGTCAATTTTTCGGCCACCGATGATTTACATTCAATAGTTTTTGCGACCTACCGTAATACTCAAAAATATACCAATATGAAAAAAAATCGTCGTGTTTCTCTCCTCGTTGACAACCGGTCAAACCAGGAAAGCAATCTCCATCGAGCTGTTGCAGTAACCGTTTTTGGGAATGCTCGGGAGCTTGCTTTGGATGAAAAGGCGCCCTTCCTTCTTCATCATCTTATCAAACACCCATCACTGGTTGAATTCACCGATTCCCCGAACTGTGCGCTCATTTTAGTCGAAGTTGAAAAGTATTATGTGGTCCAGCAGTTTAAGGTTGTCACCGAGCTCTATCCAAACTCTTATAGCGCGCCTAACTTCTAAACTTGTTTATTCGACGGTGATCCAATTGGCTTAAGACCGTAATCATTCTAAAATATGGAATCGGGAAATGAGAAACCTCCTCCCGTTCTATCCTGAAAATACCGAAATAAGTGAAAAGTGATTAAAACAAAATGAGAAAGAATGA
>MWBQ01000178.1 GCA_002069605.1 Candidatus Atribacteria bacterium ADurb.Bin276 | reverse complement strand
TTAATCTTCAACTGATGCTACAAAGCGGCATGATGCCCTATTCATTAAATAGCAGTGTATAAAAGATGAAGTGTTAGTTAGGTTTAAAGAAGTAGAATTCATTGGTTGTCAACCCTTCTTAAAATACTTATAGGAGTCAATAAAGAAGGGTTGACAATATTCATTATTTCTTTTACGAATCTTGATGCTTCAAGTCTCCGGCTGCTTTAGCTCGAATCCGGGTGGCGTTCCCGGGAAGATAAGCCAGGGGGACATCTTCAATTTCGACAATATGAACTGTAGCAGGATCAGCACCAGCTTTAACGGCTTCCTCGGTAGCAATGGCTTTAGCCTGATGAAGTGCCTGTTCCCGTGTCATCTCGCTTAAAGAAAAAACTCGCTCAACCTGACCACTAACCTGAGCAATAGCAGCTCCAATTGCATTGGCTACCTCATAATTATCCGGTCGGAGGATTTCGGAAATACCCTCGAGTTGATCTCCAACTAAAATACCCCCTCCTCCAACCAAAATTAGCGGCATTGGGTCAGAAGAGAGTTTCATCTTATCAACAGCTTCATTGAATATATTGCCAATGATCCCCAATACGTGCTGGACAAATCCTTCATCCAGATGACTCACTCGAGATGAATCACCAATCGAAGCCATCCCAGCTCGGACGGCTATATCGGTGGTAGTAAGGGTCTTTCCACCAAATACCAAAGCCTCCTCAGTGATAAGATATCCAACGCTTTCTGGACCTACTTTTATTTTCCCATTGTGTTCGGTTACAATAGTTCCGCCTCCCAAACCAAGGGAAATTAGATCGGGCATCCGGAAATTGGTTCGAACACCTCCAATTTCTTCAGCAACCGATGACTCGCGTGGGAAACCTTTGTTAATGACTCCCACATCACTGGTTGTACCACCAATATCTAATACAATAGCTTCATCAACACCACTTAAATATGAAGCGCCCCGAATGCTATTGGTAGGACCACAAGCCACGGTTAAAATTGGATAATTCATGGCATAATCTATCGACATGAGTGTTCCATCGTTTTGACAGAAATAAATAGCGGCTTTTTGGATTCCCTCTTGTTGAAGCCCTTTGATAAAAGCTTGAGCAGTCGTTTTGGCAACATGATGGAGAGCAGCGTTGAGGATAGTGGCATTTTCCCTTTCCAGAAGACCAATGGAACCAATTTCATGGGAGAGTGAGAGGGGAATATCTCCTAATTTTTCCCGAATCATTTCGGCAACTTTCATCTCATGGGCTGATGAAATAGGGGAGAAGACTGAAGTAATGGCTATTGCATCAACTTTCCCTTTTAGTTCAGAGATACAGGTCATAATTTCACTTTCATCAAGATGAGAAATTTCTCGTCCGTCGAATTCATGGCCACCCTGGATAATGTAATGATTTTCTCCAACCGCCGAAACCAAGTCCTCCGGCCAATCTACCATGGGAACCACTGCCATGGTTGCCGGTTTGGCAATTCGAATAACTCCCACCCGGCAAAGTCGCTTTCTTTCAACAATGGCATTGGTGCAGTGAGTGGTTCCCAACATGGCAAAGCGTATTTTATTTCGATCTACATGAGAACTTTCAAGAATCTGATGTACCGCATTCAAAATCCCGGAAGTTACATCAGCAGTGGAAGGGGTCTTTGTCTTGCTCATTAATTCATTGTTTTGGTCGATGAGCACAGCATCGGTATTGGTGCCCCCGACATCGATTCCAATACGGTAAATCATTGATGGTTTCCTCCTTCGCTGATGAGTTTTTCAACCGGTATATAATCGACATCATATCCAAAATAGCGGGGTCCTACAGTTTCAATCCCCTTTGGTGTCCGCCACTTTGGATCGCAGGGAATACTCAATACCAAAACCCGATGACCATAACGAATAGCTTCGGTGGTGACCGGAATAGCGCTATCTAAGTTAACAATACAGATTAAATCGGGAACCGATGCGATAATTTTCTCATCACGAATGGCTATTAAGTTCTCGTTCTGAAATTGGACTTTAAGGTTTTTCCCTCGATAGTCTTCGATACCCTCAATTTGAGCTTCACCTCGCACAAAGCCTCCTTCAGTGCGACGTAAAACGTCAATCACTTTTCCCTTGAAAAGCTCAAAACCTCCAGTTACCTCTAAAAGATTCTTAATGGGATTTTTACCCTTTTTTCGAGCAGTAAGGATCGATTCCCCAATTTTAGCTGAAAGCGAAAGAGTATTTCGAATACAAGCTTCCTTAAGGACCTTGCCTGGCATTTGATAGATACTGAGCATGACCGATCCACCCATGGTGACACAGATATTTCGAGCCAAAGTCTCTGTCCAAAAATTATTAATACTTTCCATGATTACAGTATTTCCCTTTTCATCAGCAATAATCATGGGCGTTGCTGAAACATCCCAAAGATGGAAGGAAGTCATTTGCAACTCAGGAAAAGCCCGTCCCATTCCATCGCAATCTAAAAGTGGAATTCCAGTTCTCGCTGCAACCGATATCGGAATCATTGAATTGACTCCACCGGCTTCAATGGGAAGAGTGGCATAAATATCCTTTCCGGCATATTTCTTGATCCCGTTAAAAGCTCGGAGAATTTCTTCACCATTAGCCAGTTTCTCAATGAGAACCGTTGGTGCGCCCATCATGGCAGTTGGAACAATACTGGCATCGTCGGGCACTTCGTCAGGATCAATGAGTTGAACTGGACCGTTCTGTTTTATCGCCTGAATAGCCATTAATTTCCCAAGATGAGGGTCTCCACCACCACCGGTTCCCAGAAGAGCAGCCCCGAGAGCGATATATTCTACATCTTGAAGATCAATAAATTTCATTTTTTACCTCCATGCAGTTTTCAAGCTTTCTTTTTGGATGGAACCGGTTGAGGTTGCTTAACAACTGAAATCAATACCAGATAAACAACAAAGGAGACAATTATGGCATTGATTGGAGCAATACCAATCTTAAGATAAATACCCACCAGTGCTCCAATAAGCCAGGATAGTATCCCCACCCAATTGGCTCCCGGATATCTAAACCACTTGGAAGGATCTCCTTTCTTTTTTACCCAGTAATCGGCAATCATAACCCCAGCAACTGGTGGTATGGTAGATGTTAAAATGGTTAGAAAATTTAAAAAGTAGTTCATAATTCCAGCAACAGCCAGCACAGTTCCTAAAATACCTGCCACAGCAGTAGCCAAGGCCCGTTTTGAATCAGGCAGTTGAAATAAGTTGGTAAGAGCTATTCCAGCCGAGTAAGCGTTGATGGTATTGGTCGTCCAGGTTGCCAAAATAAGAATAATCAAACCCAAAACCGGAGCTCCTAAGGCTGACATAACCTGAGTAATATCATAAGTACCAGCTAAGAGCGCCATCACCGAACCCATAAAAAGCATTGCAACTCCGGCTGGCCAGACTCCCCATACCGATGAGAGAACTGCTTCTCGGCGGTTTCGAGCGTAACGAGAAAAATCACCAGCA
>MWBQ01000177.1 GCA_002069605.1 Candidatus Atribacteria bacterium ADurb.Bin276 | reverse complement strand
TATTTATCAACAGCAAAATGCATGGTTATGGCATTTTCTATTGGAATATCCATATCCAGCAAATTACAGGTTGCGATAACCAAACCATTCTTCTTACCAACTTTTTCCACCAAATCTTTAATGGCTTGATCAACATCATAAGGGGATCCAAAGGGAAGAAGCTCACTAATATCGATATTGCCGATCAGACAAAGTCGATCGCCACACTTTTCTTTAATTTGGCAAATATCATTACCAGCTGTTGGCTGAAGAGAATGAAGACCATCAATTTCACAATCCAAAAGCATATCAAGGGTATAATTCTGATTTCCACACCCATGAAGCACCACTGGTTTTCCTAAATCATGAATTTTTCTGACCACATCCTTCATAAAAGAGAAGTCCATTTCCCAAAGGTCTTTAGGGGATATAAAAGGACCGGTATTATAGGCAAAATCGTTGGAAAGCCAGACACAATCGGCACCTTCCTGAATCACTTTTTTTGCCAAGTTGAAGACATGGTCAAAAAAACGAGCCGTAAAATCAAGTAATTCTCTACGGTGTTCATAGAGATAAAACATATAATTATTAAAACCCATAAACTGATTGATTTTAAAAAAACCGGTTTCAATTTGAACCACGACAAAAAAATCGGACTTATGAACCCATTTGTGGAGATTGTCATATTTAAAATCATCAATAGTTGGAAATTGATAGGTTTTTAAGTCTTCAGGTTTTTCAACCGGTTTTTTAAGTATTTCATAAGTAAAAGGGGTAGAAATAGCTTCCATGCCCCAAACATCCCTATAAATAGGATATCCTTCTTTCGATTCATCAATTTTAATCCAAGGTTCGCGAGGAAAGACATGAATAAAATCAAATCCTAAAAATTCTCGAGCTTTTTTGTGGCATTCAAACTGAAAATCACTCAATTCTTCAGTCATCCACCGTACTAAAGCATTTTCTTCAGCTTTCGGCATTTTTACCTTCAATATTTTTTGAATTAAAACATCGTGAAGCATTTGTTCTCCATGAGGGATACGGTCAACTGGTTGGCATTTGAGGGCGGCTAGCATTCTTTCCTTGTGATTCATGTTATTTATTCCCTCCTCCTATAATTTATTATTCATTTACCTGGTTGACTGACGAACCACTACTTGAGTATCTACAGTTTTTTTCCATATACATTTTTGTTCAGGATTCTCTCTATACAAAATCCTTTGATAAAGCAAATCAACACTTTTTACTGCTAACTCTTCAATTGGTATATGAACAGTTGTCAATGGAACACCGGCTACCGAAGCAAAACTAATATCATCAAAACCGGCTAAACCAATATTTTCCGGAACTTTTATCTTTAATTCTCTTAAAGCCCTTAAGACACCAAAAGCCATATAATCATTAACACAAAGAATAACATCATAAGCAGGATGTTTTTTGTTAAATATTTCTAAAGTACTTGTATATCCACCTTCGATATCTGGGTGAGTTTCTACGATGTCGGTTTCCAATACTAGATAACCATTTTCAAGCATAGCCTTTTGAAATCCATCAATTCTTCTTTTAAAGGTTACTGCCGCTTTCAGCCCGGAAAGGAAAAGAAATCTTTTGTAACCTCTCTGGATTAAATATCGAGTAAGTTTGTAAATACCCTTTTCTAACTCAACATCAACTATTGGTAGATTTACTCCCTCAAAGCCACCACCAATTAATACTGTAGGGATCTCCCTTCTAATAAGTTCATAAAAAGTAGATAGATTGAAATTGATGATATCAGCGGTGTGGATTAGAACGCCGTCAACCTTTTGAGAAATAAAGTCCTTAAGAACCTCTTCCTCAATGAGTGCCTCGCCCTCAGTAATTCCAAGATTCATCCGATAACTCTTTTTTCGAAGTTCTTTTTGAATAAAGTGGGTGAGTGAGGCATGGTAGGGATTGATGATTTCCGCCATCAATATACCAATGATTCCTGTTCTTTGGGCGGTTAAGTTTTTTGCTAAACTATTAGGTATATAACCCAATGCTTGGGCGGCTTGTAAGACCTTCTCGCGGGTTTTTGAACTCACCCGCTTTCGACTGTTTAGTGCTAAGGAAGCTGTAGAGGGAGCAACACCAGCTAACCGAGCAACATCTCGAATAGTTGTCATTCTTTACCTCTGTCGAACCGTTTTGACATTTTTATTTTAATTAAAAAAGTACTTTAATGTCAAGCTATTTCCCAATATTATTATAAATATATTTAGAAACGATTCAATTTGAAATAAAAAAGGGAAGAATTCTAAATTAATGGCTAAATTGAAAGTAGGCTGGGTAAAAGACTGAAAAATCTTGAAACTAACCCAGCCCTTTTAACATGATTTACTCACTTACATCAATAAGGACTTTTAATGAGCCTCGAGAAGGATTGAGTGCGGTTTCAAAAGCATCATACACTTGGTCTAAACTAAAATGATGGGTCACTAAGCCATCGGTTTTCATTCGGCCATCATTTAGATATTGAATAGTCGCTTCATAGTCGACAGCGGTATACATAATAGTTCCAATGATTTCCAATTCCCTATCCTGAACATAGGCCATATTAACCGGTATTTTCCCTTCGGGTACTCCAACCATAATAATTTTACTCCCTTTACGAGCCAAATTTATGGCAGTATCCAAAGTTATTTCATTACCAACACAATCAAAAACCATATCAGGGCCATCGGAACCAAAATATTTCTTAGCTACTTGATAAATATCTTCTTTCTTTGGATTCACAACCATAGTTGCACCGGATTTCTTAGCTAATTCTAACCTAATGTCAACAGGATCAGAAACAAGAATTTGTTTCGCTCCAGCAACAAAGGCAGCTTGGAGGGTTGCCTGTCCAATCATACCGGCACCGATGATAATTATATTCGCTCCGGTTAACATTTTTGCCTGACGAACGGCATGAACCCCTACCGCAAGAGGTTCAATCAATACTGCTTTATCGGCATCCCAATCTTTGGGAAGCTTAAAAACTTCATCAGCTTTAACAACTAAATACTCAGATTGCCCACCATAATATCCAACACATCCTATTACTTGAAGCTTTTCACAAATATTGTATCTTCCGGTCCGGCAGTTATAACATTCACCACAAACTAAATTTGGTTCAATCGTCACTAAATCACCTTTGGCTAAATTTTTTACCTGACTCCCAACCTCATCGACTATCCCTGCCACTTCATGCCCTAAAACCATAGGAGGATGTACAAAAGGATGTGTACCCTGATAGGCATGCATATCTGAACCACATACCCCTACTCTTTGTACTTTAATTCTAATTTCATCCGGTTTGACCTCTGGAATTGGTCCTTCTTTTTGCTCAAACTTTCTAAGATCGACTAATTCTACATATCGCATATGAGACCCCCCTTTCATTTGTATATACTTATAAGCACTCTATATTTCTATTAAACTTAATGCCATTCATTTCGGGGAAATAAAATTATCCTTTTATAGATTGTTCGATCTGATTGATTTAGCAAGTAAAATACACATTCGGCAATTTCTTCTGGCTTGGTAACTTCATTGATATCTCCCTGATAAGGAGAATCACCATGCCAAAGCGGAGTATCAACTGCTCCGGGGCAGATAGTGGCA
>MWBQ01000176.1 GCA_002069605.1 Candidatus Atribacteria bacterium ADurb.Bin276 | reverse complement strand
GGGCAAAATGAGAAGTCTCAGTTAGAAAACAATTAAAGGCACACCCCCCTTAATCCCCCCTCAATGGGGGAATTTATTTGATGGTAATTTCAGGATAGAAATTCCTAATTATTCCTGAGTTTTGCTGAGCTTGATCGGCTTTTTCCGAAAGGTAAGAAGGTTAGGAATCATAACAACGCAAACCAATACAATTCCGATAATCACCATCATCACTTGACCGGGAATGTTTTTCAAACCCATCCCATAGCGGAGTAAGCGCATGAGAATGAGTGCTAAACAAGCACCAACTATACCACCTCTCCCACCGGAGGGACTCACCCCACCAAGTACGGCAATTGCAATTACTTCGAGCTCGTAACCGGTAGCTATATTCGGCCTCGAACTTCCCAATTTTGAAGTGAGAAAGACTGCCGCCACTCCTGCCATCAATCCGTTAAGTGTGAAGATAATCTGTTTGATTTTTGCCACCGGAACCCCTGAAAAACGAGCAGCGGTTAAGTTGTTACCTATAGAATATACTTTTCTCCCAAAAGTACTCCGATGAAGAATAAAACCGTAAAGAATCGCACTGAGAAGAAATGCCACCATTATAAAAGGAATATTGGTTTTGCCGATGTATCCCCAGGCAAGATAGGAATACCAAGAGGGAAAACCTCCAACCGCTTGGTCACCAAGGAGTATATAGGCAATTCCTCGATAAAGGGACGAACCAGCCAAAGTAACGATAATTGCCGATAGATTGGGTATTCGAGATATCAACAACCCATTGAAAAAACCGCAACCAGCACCAACTGCTAAAGCGACAAAAATTGCTAACTCCATAGGCAGGCCGGCTTTAAAAAAAAGCGCCATCACCACCGAAGAAAGAGCGGTGATCGACGCTACTGAGATATCGATATCTCCAATGATGAGGACAAATACCATGGAAAGGACCAGGAAACCTTTTTCCAGGAAGACTGCCAGGGCATCCATAATACCAGCGTAACTCCAGAAGTGGGTTGATAGTCGACCATTTACAATCGATGTACCTATGATCAAGATCACCAGCAACCCTTCCCAGCGGAATAATGTATTAAAATTAAAACTCTCTTTTTTACTCATGATACTTAGCCCTCGCTTCTCTCTGTTTCAATTGAGCTTTTTCGGCATTGCGAGTAATGAGAATATTCACTAAAACAGCTACTAATATTATGAGGCCCTGTAAAGCCATTTTCCAGAAAGGAGATACTCGAATCATAGGAAGGGCGTTATTAATAATTCCTATCATTATTGACCCTAAGAGAACTCCTGATATAGTCCCTACTCCACCGCTGATACTCACCCCACCTAAAACACAGGCGGCAACGATAGTCATCACAAAGCCAGAAGCAGTATCGTTTTGTGCCGAAGCGTAGCGAGCAACCCACATCACTCCTGCTAATCCATACAAAGCACCAGATAGTGTGTAAACCAGCCAAATAATGAATCCGGTATTTATTCCAATTATACGGGCTGCTTCGATATTGCTACCTACTGCGTAGATTTCTCTTCCGGTTCGGGTATGATTGACAAAAAAATAAAAAACGAGGTAGACCACAATTGCAATAGCTATTAGGTTAGAAAACCCCAGCAATCTACCGGTAGCCATGGTTTTAAAAGAATCGGGCATTTCATAAGCGTTGATCCATTTCCCCCCGCTGATAATAAAGGTAATTCCCCGGTATACATACATCATGCTCAAGGTCGCGATGATCGGGAAAACCTTCCCCTTGGATACAATTAAACCAGTTATCGCCCCTAATATACTTCCCAATACAATCCCAAATAACAGCATGAATATAGGAGATAAATGAGGGTTATCCTTAATCATCATCCCAGCAATCATGCCGGTAAGCGCTAACCCTGACTCTGAAGAAAGGTCTATGCCCCCAGTGACCAAAACCAGCGTCATCCCTACCGCCAAGATAGATAGGATAGCAGTGTCTAAAAGCATATCATGGATGTTTCCCCAGGTTAAAAAACGAGGATTCCGGATTCCAATCAGAATAGAGATAATTATTATGAAAATGATAATACCGAATTCCCGAAATCCCCTGATTTTAATTAGCATTCTTAAGCTTTTTGATTTTTCATTCGTATTCATTTTTTCAGTTCACCACAAATTTTTATCTATCTTCTGTCAACCCAGCGTCGATCCCTTTTTTACAAAGGAACGATCCACATTCACAGCTGCTTCCATAAGTATCTCCTGAGTTGCCTCTTCACGGTTAAAAATCTGATTAACTCGACCTTCATGCATAACCAAAATCGTATCACTCATCCCCAATATTTCCGGCATTTCCGAAGAAATCATAACAATGCCAAAGCCTTCAGCAGCGAGGTCCGACATAATTTGATGAATTGCTGCTTTGGCACCCACGTCAACTCCCTGAGTCGGTTCATCCATGATGAGTATTTTAAGCCGGGCAGCCAGCAGTTTCGCCACTACCACTTTTTGCTGATTCCCACCGGAAAGCGAACTGACCAAATGGAAAACATCAGGAGCTTTGATTTTCAGAAGGTTCAACATCTTCGTCGATATTTCCTGTTCCTTTGGCGGATTAAGCCACCCTCTCCGGCTAAGCTGATCAACAATGGTTATGGTGATATTGTCATTGATGCTCATCGGAAGAAATAGGCCCTGTCGGAGCCTATCTTCCGGAAGGTATCCGATACCATGGGAAATGGCGTCCATAGGACTTTGAATAGTTATCTCTTTTCCTTCAACAAATATTTTCCCTCTATCGGCTGGAGCAATTCCAAAAACCGCCTGGGCAACTTCGGTTCTTCCTGAGCCAACCAAACCGCTGAAACCCAGAATTTCTCCAGCTCGCAAAGAAAATGAAACGTTAGAAAAATAACCAATTCGAGAAAGCCCTTCTACTCTTAAAAGTTCTTCCTTGATAGTAACCTGGTTTTTTGGAAACATCTGAGTAATTTCCCGTCCAACTAATGCTTTAATGAGCTCTTTTTCACTAATATCGCTTACTTTCCAAGTTCCCACACTTTTCCCATCCCGCAGTACCGTCACCCGTTCACCAATTTCGTAAATATCTTCAAAACGATGGGATATAAAAATAACCGATGTTCCTTGATCACGAAGTTTTCTCGTAATAGCATAGAGGTCCTCAGTTTCTCGTCTAGTAAGGGCTGCAGTTGGTTCATCCATAATGAGAATTTTGGCATTGATTGATAAGGCTTTGGCAATTTCAACCATCTGTTGCTGGGCTACACTCAAAGAACCCATAACAGCGGTTGGACTTACCTCAGCCCCTAATGAGGATAGCAGTGCTTTTGCCTGTTGATGCATTTCTTTCCAGAGTAATCTCCTGCTCTGCGGTTGAATGAGGGGATGACCTAAAAAAATATTTTCAGTAACGGTAAGATGAGGAAAGGAAGCTGGTTGTTGATAGACAGCCGCAATTTGATAGCGGTTAGCGACCATGGGATTAGAAAAAATGACTCGCTGATCTTGATAAACAATCTCTCCTTCATCTGGTTGGTGAATTCCCGTTACTATTTTAATGAGAGTTGATTTTCCAGCTCCATTTTCACCAACCAAGGCATGGATTTCTCCGTATCGGAGATCAAAATCAACCTGGTCTAATGCTTTCAAACCGGGGAAAAATTTCGAGACTCCTTTTAACCTTAAAATATAACGATCCTTATCCATATCGCCATTCCCATTAATAAGCTCAACTTTAGGAATATATTATAAAAGGGCAGGAATGAACTTCCTGCCCTTTTTTCGTGCTTCTTTAATAGACATCTTTCCAATCATCAATATTACTTTTATCAAAGCGGAAAGGAGGTCCAAGCAATACTTCAGTTCCCCCATCGGCAGCTTTTACAATAGTATATTCTCCCATTTTCCCACCAGTAAATTTTTCTCCTTCACTTCCGGTTATATCACCATGGCATAGCAGGCCAGCCACATTAGCAGCCAGGTAACCCAAGTCAATTGGATTCCACAAGAACATTGCAGTACAGGTATCGTTGTGAATCCATTCCGCCATTTCACTGGGAAGTCCGAGTCCGGTCAATTGTATTTTCCCCACCAGCCCAGCATCAAATATAGCTTTGGCGGTTGCGCTGATTCCTACTGTAGTAGGTGAAATAATTCCTTTGAGATTGGGATAAGATTTAAACAGACCCATCGCTTCATTGTAACTTTTATCTCGCAGGTCATCTCCGTAAACAATGGTAACCAGTTCCATTTTGTCGTACTTGGGATCTTCCAGTTCTTTTTTCATAAACTCGATCCAGGTGTTTTGATTGGTCATGGTTGCTCCAGCTGAGAGAATCGCAATTTCTCCTTCAAAATTAATCATTTCCGCGACAGCTTGTACTTGCAATTTTCCAATTTGCTCAGAATCTGCCTGATTGACATGCACAATACGTCCTCCAGCATTCACTGCCGAGTCAAATGATACCACTTTAATACCATTATCCATGGCTTTTTTAAGCACCGGAACCAAAGCATCAAAGTCATTGGCAGTTACACAAATAGCATCGACTTTTTGGGCAATCAGGTTTTCTATGATCTCGATTTGACCTTCTACTGTGGGGGTCGCTGGTCCTTGGAAAATCAGAGTATCGCCTAATTCATTCAGGGCTTCTTCTGCTCCTTTGCCGCAGGCATCCATAAATGGATTACCTAAGTTTTTCACAACCATGGCAACGGTATGACCTTCGGAGAAGGCATTTGTAGACATAAGAAATATTCCCACCGAAATAACCAAAAGAAGTGTGAAAAGCTTCTTCATCTTTCTTTCTACCTCCTTATAAAACTTACAATTTCATTAAACTTTGCCTACACCTCTGAAACCTACTAAATGATCAACAAATATAAGAAAATTCTTCACCTCCCTTTACCGATTTAAAAATATTTTTCTTACCATTATTTTATGTATCCACTTTGCTTCCTGTCAAGGCAATATTAAATTTTTAACCAGAGAGGATTTATTTTTTGAAAAAATAATTTTTAGATGAGCTTTTTTGTGGTCGACCCCCATGCTTCGCTGTAGTTCCAGATGAAGACGTAAAGATCAGAGAGGTGAGGGGGCGAGGGAGGAGCATATCGTGCGACGTGAGAATCTCCTCCTTCAGCTCCGTCATTGCGAGGAGCCCAACCGTTCTTTGGTTGGACGACGTGGCAATCTAATTTAGTAATCTTTTTAAAAAATTAAAAATAAGATCCTCACGGCTTCGAAAGGCGAAGACTCAGATTGACGGCTGTGGGGTTAGTTAGAGATCTTCACATCCTCACCAAGCAAGGGTTCAAGATGACGACATTTTTTACTTTTTACAATATTAT